>PEWM01000108.1:9649-15435 GCA_002779455.1 Deltaproteobacteria bacterium CG07_land_8_20_14_0_80_60_11 | reverse complement strand
GGCGACACCATCACCCAGGAGGCCCGCCCCGCGGCCGCCCCGCTGCCCGGCTTCAAGGAAGTGAAGCCTGTGGTCTTCGCCTCCATCTACCCGGTCGGGAACGACGATTACCAGGACCTGGCCGACTCCCTGGAAAAGTACAAGCTCAACGACGCCGCCCTGGTTTACCAGAAGGACTCCTCCGCCGCCCTGGGCCAGGGCTTCCGCTGCGGCTTCCTGGGGCTCCTGCACCTGGAGATCGTCCAGGAGCGCCTGGAACGGGAGTACAACCAGTCCATCATCATGACCGTGCCCGGGGTCCGGTACCGCTTCACCCTGGCCGACGGCAAGGTCATCACCGTGGACAACCCCATGTACTACCCCGATCCCAGCAGCATCAAGCTTGAGGAGGAGCCGTTTATCCGCACGTCCATCCTCATCCCCGAGCGCTTCGTGGGCGCGGTGATGAAGCTCTGCCTGGAGCGCCGGGGCGTCAATTCCCGCTTCAACTACCCCTCGCCGGGCCGGGTAGAAATCAACTTCGACATGCCCCTGGCCGAGGTCATCATCGACTTCTACGACCGCCTCAAGACCATCACCCAGGGCTACGGCTCTTTTGACTACGAACTGCTGGACTACCGGGCGACCAGCCTGCTGAAGCTGGACATCCTGGTGAACGGCGAGAAGCTGGACGCGCTCAGCATGATCGTCCACAAGGACCGGGCCCGGGAGTGGGCCGTCCGGGTGTGCGACCGCCTCAAGGATGAAATTCCCAAACAGCAGTTCAAAATCGCCATCCAGGGGGCCGTGGGCGGCCAGATCATCTCCCGCTCCACCATCTCGGCTTTTCGTAAAGACGTCACCGCCAAGTGCTACGGCGGCGACATCACCCGGAAACGCAAACTCCTGGAAAAACAGCGGGCCGGCAAAAAACGCATGAAAATGGTGGGCGCCGTCCAAATCCCCCAGAGCGCCTTTGTGGCGGTGCTGAAGACGGAGAATGAGTAGCGACAGTAATCAGTGGCCAGTGGTCAGTTGAGGACGGGGAAATGGCGTCAGGGAGAAAAAACCAACTAACGAAACAAATCGGCGAGTATCTCGTGGCCGCAGAATTATGTCGCAGAGGCTTGATCGCAACGACATTTACTGGAAACGTACCGGATTTTGATATAATCGCAACTAATGAAGCCTTTGAAACAATTCCGATTCAAGTAAAGACGATTAGGCAATGGTACTGGCAGCTGGACGCTAAAAAATTTATAACTATAGGCATTGATAATGGCGTTCAAAGAGTTATTGATAAAATAAGCCTTTCTAACCCTGATTTGGTTTGTATCTTTGTAAGACTCACTTCGCAAGGCGATGATGAGTTTTACATCTTTCGATTGAAAGATTTACAAGAGATTATTTTTGAGGATTATAGTCAGTATTTAGCAAAACATAATGGAAAGCGCCCGAAGAATGAAAACTCAACCCATATTGGTATAAGTCCAAGATTATTGGAAAGATTTAGGGATAATTGGGGATTAATTTTGAATCAGAAATCAACTACTTAACATAATTTGTTTATTAAAAGTTCGATGGAATCTAAGCAGAGATCACATCATCGTCGTTTGACTCGTTTACAAGAATATGATTACTCGCAGCCTGGTGCATATTTCGTTACAGTATGCACTAAAAACCGATCCTGTTTATTTGGAGAAATCGACAATGACAAAATGAGGTTAAGTCCTTATGGGGAGATCATACGGTTATCTTGGTTCGACTTGCCACAGCATTATACAAATGTAGAATTGGATGCCTTTGTGATTATGCCAAATCATATCCACGGCATCATCTTCCTGACCGATGTAGGGGCGGGTTTGAAACCCGCCCCTACAGTTCCCGCTTGCCATTGCCATCCATTGCCTGAAATTGTCAGGGGATTTAAGACCTTCTCCTCCCGAAAAATCAACGAACTTCGCAATATGTCTGGTACCGCTCTGTGGCAGCGTAATTATTACGAGCACGTCATTCGCAGAGACGAATCCCTTGAGAAGATAAGAGAATATATCGAAACTAATCCGTTGCGCTGGGCTCTGGATAAAGAAAATCCAGTCAACCGAAGATAGAATGTCCTGCGCTAATTATCCCGGCCTCTACGTTCACATTCCGTTCTGCAAAACCAAGTGCCCCTACTGCGATTTTTATTCCGTCACTGATGAAACCCTGATTTCCGCCTATCTCACCGCCCTGGACACTGAAGCCCGGTTCTACCGGGACCAGTTTCCCGCCTTTGATTCCCTCTTTTTGGGGGGCGGGACTCCGTCGTGGCTCGGCGAGGCGCAAATTGCCGAGCTTATGAAAAACTTACGGCGACATTTCACCTTTGCCCCGGAATGCGAGGTCACCATCGAGGCCAACCCCGACGATATTACCCCGGATAAGCTGGCGCTCTTTCGGGACCTGGGCGTCAACCGCCTCAGCCTCGGGGTCCAGTCCTTTGACGAGGCTGAACTCCGTTTCCTCCAGCGCCGCCACACCGCCGCGCAGACCGAGCGGGCCCTGTCGCTGATCCGGGCCGCCGGGTTTACCAACCTGGGGCTGGACTTGATGTATGGGCTGCCGGGGCAAAGCCTGGACGCCTGGACCAATACCCTGGAAACGGCCCTGAGTTTCAACCCTGAACACCTCTCCGGTTACCAGCTCACCGTGGCCGCTGAAACCCCGCTGGGCCGGAGGGTGGCCGGGGGCCGAGTGCGGCTTCCGGACGAAGAAACCCAGCGGCAATTTTTCCTTCTCACCGCCAACTTCCTGACGGCGCACGGCTATCTCCACTACGAAGTGGCCAACTTCGCCCGGCAAGGACCACAGGCTGGAAGCCTGTGCTACTATTGCTGCCGCCACAACGTGAAGTACTGGACCCGAACCCCCTACCTGGGGCTGGGCCCGGCGGCGCATTCCTTCCAGGCCGGGCGGCGCTGGTGGAATTTTGCGTCCGTGGGGCGCTATTGCTCGTCTTTGGACGCGGGTCGGCCCCCGGTGGCGGGGCAAGAATCCCTCACCCCGGAGCAAATCCGCCTGGAGACCCTCGCCCTCGGGTTCCGCACCCGAGAGGGCGTCAGTCTCGGGACCATCAGGGAGCAGCCGGGCGCAGACGCCATCCTATCTGAGCTGGAACAAGCCGGCCTGGTCCGGGTGGACCACGACCGGGTCATCGCCACTTCGGACGGCCTGGTGGTGGCCGACCGCCTGCCCCTCTGGTTTGCGGATGGAGACGGGCGCTTAGGGTCGGGCGAAACTTAAAACTATTTCATCCTGAGTTGCGCTCAAAAAGCTATTTTCTGTAGCCGCAGGCTTTAGCCTGCGCCTGCACAGGCTGGAAAGCCTGTGCCACCCTTTGACTGCAATCTGGTATCAAAACCGTATTGGTGGGGCGGCCGTCCCTGGCCGCCTGGAGGAGGCGGGCACGGAGGCCCGCCCCACCGGATGATTTTCATATTAACTGAAGCCTTTTCTTTTATCCTCCCTGGAACCCAGCCCCGCCGGTTCCGCCCATAATTTCCCTGACCTCGAACAGCTCTGACTTGACAATTTTGAAATAATATTTATCATGCTTTCCAAGCATGGGATGGGGCAACCTGCCCCACAGGGGGGGGTGTCCGGCCTCCCTCCGCCACCGGAGCATCAGGGGCGCTCGCACCCCCGCCGTTTTGGTTGCTGTGCCGCCCCTCAGGCACGGCCGTCATGGGAACCCCTTGCAGGGCTTGATCCTGGCGCCCTCCTTTCAGCCGCAGGTGAGTATGCGCCTTCCCGAGAGAAAAACCCTGGTCTATGTGCTGATTGCGGCGGCGATCGCGGCGGTCCTGGGGATATTGGCGGCTTTTGGACCGCCGGGCCTCTATGCCAAATCCGAGAGTCCGGAGTTTTGCGGCAGTTGCCATGTGCTCCAGCCGGAATATGAGGCCTGGTTTCACTCGGGCGCCCACCACCGTATCAAATGCGTCGACTGCCACCTGCCCAATGATAACTTGGCTAACCACCTGGTGGCGAAGGGCCTGGAGGGCGTCAAGGATGCGGTGAAATTCCACACGGGCATGGTTTCCGGTAACATCCGCATTTCCGACCATGGCGCCAAGGTAGTTCTGGGAAATTGCCAGCGCTGCCATGCCGAGACTATTTCACGGATTAATGAAGACCGGCGGTGCTGGGATTGCCACCGCCGTCTGTCGCACCAACGGACTGGCGCGATTGAGACCAGGACCCCTTAAGCAAGAAGGACGGGACCGCTTATGAAGAGGCACCGCGCGAGTTTTGTGGTCTGGTGGATGGTTTTGGCGGGGATTATCTTGCTGGCGGGCGCCTGTTCGCCCCCCAAACCGGAGCCCGTGAAGACCGGGACCATCGCCGACGGGGATTATGATCCCGCCAATTGGGGCAAGCTGTATCCCCTGGAATACGACTCCTGGCTCAGGACCAAAGACCCCAAACCCCCCAAGAGCAGATATAAGAAAGGCTTTGATACGGACCTGGTGATCTATGACAAACTCAGCGAGTTCCCGTACATGGCCCTGCTGTTCAACGGCTGGGGGTTCGGCGTCGAATATAACGAGCCTCGGGGCCATTACTATATGCTCATTGACCAACTGGAGGTCGACCCCTCCCGCCTGAAGGCCGGCGGCGCCTGTCTCACCTGCAAGACGCCCTATGCCCCCAAACTGCAGCAGGAGATGGGGGTGAACTACTTCAGCCTGCCCTATCTGGAAGTGCATAGCAAGATTCCCGTCAACTTCCAGAAGATGGGAGTGACCTGCATCGACTGCCATGACAACCAGACCATGGACAACAAACTCTCTCGCTGGACCTTAACCAACGCCTTGACCGCGATCGGCAAAGACCCCAAGCAACTGACCCGGCAAGAGAAGCGCAGCCTGGTATGCGGCCAGTGCCATGTAACCTATGTGGTCACGAAGGACAAGGACATGAAGTCCATCGGCGTCTTCTTCCCCTGGCAGGGGAGCAAGGAAGGCGACATCTCGGTGGAAAACATCATCAAGGTCCTCAAGAGCGACCCCGCTTATCTGGAGTGGAAGCAAAACGTTACCGGTTTTAAGCTGGGCTTCATCCGCCACCCGGAGTACGAGTTTTTCAGCCGGAACAGCGTCCACTGGCAGGCCAACGTCTCCTGCGCCGACTGCCATATGCCCTATATGCGGGTAGGGGCCAACAAGATCTCCGACCACAACGTCATGAGCCCGCTGAAAAACGACTTTAAGGCCTGTCAGCAGTGCCATACGGAATCGCCCCAGTGGCTCAAAAATCAGGTTCTGGCCATTCAGGACCGCACCCTCTCCCTGATGAACCGGGCCGGCTACGCCGTGGCGGTGACCGCCAAGCTCTTTGAGATGGCCCACAAGGCCCAGGCGGAAGGAAAGAAGATCGGCCAACCTCTCTACGACCAGGCCAAGGATCTCTACCTGGAAGCCATGTACCGGGTGATCTATATCGGGGCCGAAAACTCCATCGGCTTTCACAATCCCACCGAAGCCGGCCGCATCTGCGGGGACGCGGTGGCCATGGCCATGAAATCCGATGCCCTGCTGCGTCAGGCCCTCACCAAGGCCGGGGTGGAAGTCCCGGCCAACGTCAATCTCGAATTGGCCAAATATCTCAACCAGCGGGGCGTCAAGCCTTTGAATTTCAAGCCGGAATTCGAATTTAAAGATCCTTTCGGCATCCAGCCAATGTTGACGCCGGATAACTCCATGGGCAAGTAAAGGCGCCGCCATGAGATTCCTGGGCATATTCCTCTGCCTGTGCCTGCTGGG
>PEWM01000108.1:0-9624 GCA_002779455.1 Deltaproteobacteria bacterium CG07_land_8_20_14_0_80_60_11 | reverse complement strand
GGACAGGACGACCCCGTCCAACGGGGAAAAGCGGTCTTTGAGGACAGTTGCGCCCAGTGCCATCGCGCCAATGGCGGAGGGCTCCCGGCCACCTTTCCGGCCTTGAATAAAAACCCTTTTGTCCTGGGTGATCCCCAGCCGGTGATTGCCGCCGTCCTCAATGGCCGCCAAGGCAACCTGGGGCGCATGCCGAGCTGGAAGGATAAACTGGACGACCAGCAAATCGCCGCGGTGGTCACCTACCTCCGCCAGGCCTGGTCAAACCGGGCCCCGGCCGTCACCCCGGCCATGGTGGCGGCCGTGAGAACCAACTGATAGATTGTTAGCATTTGTGCGCACTGCGCACCACCCGGCGAACCAGAGCTTCGCCACCCATTGGCGCTACCCAGCAGGAACTGGGAAACGAGAGGAATTAAACGTAGGGCGGGCACTGCCCGCCATGTCAGGGTGCGCGGTGCGCACCCTGACATGACTCAATGTGATATACTCCCAAAACAACCCATGTGGGCAGGCCCACCGGCGCATGACCCCGGTTGTTTAGAGGAGTAATCCACCGCGATGCCCCCCCGTTTGCCGCGATCATGCCTCGATATTTTGCTGGCGCTGATGCTCCTGACGACCATGCCGGCCTGCGGGGTCCGGCAATTAGCCACCGGGGAGATTCAGCCCCCGAAGGTGAGCTGGCAGGGCATCGCTCTGGGGCGCCCCACCCATGGGGGCTGGCCGCTGGCCGTCATGCTCCTCCTGACGAATCCCAATTCCCAGTCCCTCAACCTGCAAGGCTACGACTATGAGCTGTGGCTGGAGGGGAAAAGCGTGGCCCAGGGCGTCAGCCAGGAACCGGTCAGCCTGCCCCCCCAGGGACAGACGGTGGCCAGGGTTCCCATCCTGGTGAAGCTGCCCGCGGTCTTGGGACTGCTCCCCCTGCTGCTCAGGCCTGAACCGCCGCCGCTCCACTACCAGGTCGCGGGCTATTTCCGCCTGTCCGAGGTGCTGGGCGGCCTGGTCCGGATACCGTTCCGCTTCCAGGGCCAGGTCACCCCCAAAGAAGGCCTGGAAGCGCTCCGCCCCTATCTGCGATGAGCGGGAGCGGCAATCGTCACCAGTAATCCCCTGACGGTTTGACCAACCCGGCGGCCGGTTGGTCAGGAGCCAAAGTCACCGGCCTCAAACCTGGACGGCAAGGGTGAACCTGCCCTTTATCCATAATTTTAGGCAAGTTTCCCTTGATAAATCAGCGACAAATAATTATAAGCGGTTAGGTTTTGAGCTTTTATTCTCGTTTTCCTGTCACTTCCCTGGCTGCAGATTAACCTCGGACCCAGACAACAAAGGAGGGACCATGAAACGATTCGGAGTAGGTTTTGCGGTTGTGCTTTCCCTAAGTTTAATTCTAACTTCCTTAACTGCCCCCCCCGGCGTCGCGGCCGCTGAAAAAACCGTGACCATCGGGTTCACCGCCTCCCAGACCGGCAAACTCAATGTTGAGGCGACCCGCCAGATTAATGGTTTGCACCTGTGGATGGAGCAGGTGAATGGCGCCGGCGGCATCAAGTTGCCCGACGGCGCCGTGATCAAATTCGCCGACAAGTTTTACGACGATGAAAGTAAAAAAGAACGCGTTCAGGAATTGTACACCAAATTAATCAACGCCGATAAAGCCGATTTCCTGATCAGTCCGTACAGCAGCGGCCTGACGGACGCCGCCGCGGTGATCGCCCAGCAGTACAACCGGATCATGGTCACGGCCGGGGCGGCCTCCGATTCCACTTACAAAAAAGGCTATACCCTGGTTTACCAATCCTATACTCCGGCCAGCCGTTACCTGACCGGGGCGGTGGACATCCTGGTAAAGCTCACCCCCAAGTCCAAAAAAATCGCCATTATTCACGAGAATGACAAGTTCGCCACCGATGTGGTCAAAGACCTGAGGAAATACGCCGAGCAGAAGGGCTTCAAGGTGGTCCTGTTCGAGGGTTATGACAGCGCCACCGCCGACTTTTCCCCCTTCATCAACAAGATACCGGCTGACGTCGATGCCATCATGGGGGGCGGCCATTTTGCCGATACCACTACCCTGGCCCGGCAAATCTATGAAAAGAAGATCAACACCCGGATAATTGCCCTGCTGGTGGCCCCGCCGGAGCCCAAGTTCGCCGAACTGGGCGAGGCCTGTATCTCGGTGATTGGCTCTTCCCAGTGGGAACCTCTGGCCCGTTTCACCAAGGAATCGGCCCAAAAAGAGGGGATCGCCTGGTTCGGGCCCACCGGGGAGGAGTTCATCAAGGCCTACAAGGCCAGATTCACAGAAGACCCGTCTTACCACAGCGCCGGGGGCTACGTGGCCGGGATGATCTTGCAGGACGCCATTCAGAAAGCCGGTTCCGCCGACACGGCCAAGGTCAAGGCCGCCCTGGACGCCATGGATAGCATGACCTTTTACGGGCGCCTCAAGTTCGCCACCGGTCCCAAGGATCACGGCCTCCAGGTGGGCCACGAGATGGTTTACATCCAGTGGAATAAAGACCAGCAGGGCAAACCCGTCAAACAGGTGGTCTGGCCGGCGGCCGGCGCCACCGCTCCTCCGTTCGTCTGCCCGGCGCGTTAAGGCTCGCGGCGCGCCGCCACCGTGCTCCGGCGCCTCCGAATCCGGGGGCGCCGGGATAAAAGGGAACCGCTAAGTGCTCGACCAACTGATATCATCCCTGACGGACGGACTCCTCTTGGGGTTCGTGTATGGCGTGGCCGCCATGGGGCTGACCCTGATCTGGGGCGTGATGTCGGTCATCAATCTGGCCCACGGACCGATCATCGCCCTGGGAATGTTCGGCGCCTACCTGCTGTTCACCCATCTGGGCGTGAATCCCTACCTGGCCATGGCGCCCGTGGCCGGGGCCGGCCTGATCGTGGGCCTGGTGATTTACGTCATCGCGGTGCACCGGGTGATTAACGCCCCCCATCTTTCCAGCCTGCTGGCCACCTTCGCAGTCAACATGATCATCATCGGGGTCGGCACCGCGGTCTTCAGCACCTCCCCCCAAAACATTGACTACTCTTTAGGCTCCGTGGAGGTGGGCTTCCTCACCTTTCCCGCCAGCCGGCTGGTGGGGGCCGTTGGGGCCATTCTGGTGACGGCCTGCCTCTATCTCTTTCTCTACTTCACCCGGCCGGGGAAAGCCATCCGGGCGGTGGCCAATAACCGCATGGCCTCGGAACTGATGGGCATCCCGTCCTCCCGGGTGCTGGCCCTCAGCTTCGGTTTGGGCGCCATGATGGCGGCGGTGGCCGGCGGCCTCATTGCCACGTTTTTTCCCTTTACTATCCTGAGTGGGGGACCCTACGAATTAAAGTCCTTCGTAATTTGCGTCTTGGGGGGACTGGGTCACCCCTTGGGGGCGCTGGTGGGCGGCCTCTTACTGGGAGGCCTCGAGGGTCTGATCCCCACTTTCATGCCGGTTAGTTGGGTACCGGTGGTGGAATTCGGACTCTTCGTGCTGGTGTTGCTGGTCCGCCCCAGCGGTCTGTTCGGAGCCAAGTAAATGAAGGCCTGCCAAACCCCCGGATTCTGGCTGCCCCTGGTCATTGTGTCGGTGTGGGGGGGGGTGGTCCTGCTCATCCATCAGGACACTATGCGGGAAACGGCCTTTATCCTCCTGATGGCCGTGGGTCTGGCCTCCAGCCTCAATATCCTGCTGGGCTACACCGGCTACGTCAGCTTCGGCCACATCGTGTTTTTCGGTCTGGGAGGTTATACCGGTTTCTACCTGCTCAGTGCGCAGGACTGGCCCCTGTTCGCCGCGGCCATAGGCGGGGGGCTGCTCTCGGCCCTCATCGCCGGCCTGGTGGGGCTGGCGGTCCTGCGCCTCAGGGGCGCCTACTTTGCCCTGGCCACCATCGGCATCAATGAGGCGGCCCGGGCCTTTGTGAGCAACTTCGAACCGTACGGCGGCGCCACCGGCATGTTTGTCAACTTTTCAGTTTATCAGAAGTACGGCGGCCCTGGCCCGGCCCTCTGGACTACCTTCATTTTTCTGTGGATTACCGCCCTGGCCGTGTTGCTGGTGAGTTACCTGGTGAAACACTCCCGCTTCGGCCTGGGTCTGTTGGCGATTCGCGAGGACGAAGATGCGGCCATGGTGATGGGCGTCAAGGCCCCTCAAGCCAAAACCATCACCTATGTCATTTCGGCGTTTTTCCCCGGGGTGATCGGCACCTTGTATTTCTTTAAAAACGGCAATATCGAGCCGGGTGACGCCTTCCAGCTCCACATGTCCATCGAGATGCTGGTGATGGTGATGCTGGGGGGCATGGGGACCGTGATGGGACCCCTGGTGGGGGCCGCCGGTTACCAATGGCTGCGGGGGTATCTCCTCACCAGCCCCATCTTTAAAGACCTGCATCTGGCCGTGGCCGGCGCCATGCTTTTGTTGATCATCCTGTTTGTGCCCACCGGTGTCGTCGGCTGGGTGCGCAATCACGTCCGGCGTTTACAGAAGGTGCTGGAATGATCCTCCAGGTTCAAGACCTTACCAAGCGCTTCGGCGGCCTCCAGGCCCTGACCGGCGTCACCTTTGATCTGCCCGAGGGCCAGATTCTGGGCCTCATCGGGCCCAACGGCGCCGGCAAAACCACCCTGTTCAACGTCATCAACGGAGTCTACCCGCCAACCCAAGGCCAGGTGTTTTTCCGGGGTGAAGATGTCACCGGCAAACCCTCTTATGAAATAGCTCGCCGGGGCCTGGCCCGGACCCACCAGGTGGTACGCCCCCTCACCGATCTTTCGGTGCGGGAAAACGTCATGGTGGGGGCCTGTTTCGGCCGGGAACACCAGCATCTCCGCCCCGCAGCTCGCCTGGCCGACGAGGCCTTGACCCAGGTGGGCCTGATCGACCGGGCGGACCAACCCTCGGGGAGCCTCAACGTGGCCCAGAAAAAGCGCCTGGAAATGGCCCGGGCCCTGGCCGCCAAACCTCACCTGATATTGCTGGATGAAGTCCTGGCCGGCCTCAACCCGTCGGAAATCGCCTCCATGATGGCGACCGTCCGGGCCATCCGGGATCAAGGGATCACCATTCTCATGATCGAGCACGTCATGCAGGCCATCATGGCCATCTCCGACCGCATCCTGGTCCTGGATTACGGCATGTTGATCGCCGCCGGCCTGCCCGAAGAAGTGGCCAACAATCCCCAGGTGATCGAGGCCTATTTAGGCGATCCCAAAATGACGGCGCAACTGCTGGCGGAGTAGATTATATGGCCATATTAGAAGTGAACGACATTGCCGCCGGCTACGAAGGCGTCCAGATCCTCTGGGGGGTCAATCTCAAGCTGGAACCGGGCAGACTCACCACCCTGGTGGGTTCCAACGGCGTGGGCAAGACCACCTTACTCAAAACCGTGATGGGGTTGATGCAGCCCATCGATGGCTCCGTATCCTTCCAGGGAAAAGACGTCACCCACCTGTCCGCCCATGCCCGGGCCAAGGCCGGCATGGTGCTGGTCCCCGAAGGCCGCCAGCTGTTCACTGAAATGACCATCTACGAGAACCTGGAAATGGGGGCCTTCTCACCCCGGGCCCGGGCCACCTTTAGTCAAAACCTGGACAAGGTCTACGAACTCTTTCCCCGCCTCCAGGAACGGACCCGTCAGAAGGCCGGCACCCTGAGCGGCGGCGAACAGCAGATGGTGGCCGTGGGCCGGGGCTTGATGGCCGAACCCGAAGTCCTCATGCTGGACGAGCTCTCTCTGGGCCTCTCCCCCCGGTTGGCCCTCACCCTGTTTGAGGCCCTCACCCGCCTGAAGAAAACCGGCCTGACCATGCTCCTGGTGGAGCAGAACGTCACCATGGCCCTGGCGGTGAGCGATTACGCCTACGTCCTGGCCGAAGGCAAGGTTCACCTGGAAGGCCCGGCCCGGGAACTCAGCAAAAACGACGAGGTGCGCCGCACCTATCTGGGAATTTAAAGGCAGTGATCAGTGATCAGTGATCAGTGGTCAGATAAATACTGTCTTTTACTGGCCACTGACAACTGACCACTGACAACTGAAGGAGGTTGGTCATGCTGGTTCAGGATTGGATGAGCCAAGCCAGCGGTAGGGCGGGAAAGTGAAACGCATCCCGCCTTCAGCAATTTGGTTAACCTAAAATCATGCCGCAATCCCTTCCCGCCTTTGTTCCTGGCAGAGCGTTTTTTTTCATGGTCACGCTGCTGGAACGCTGTGAGAAACTGATGATGCTAAAGGCGGGATGCGCTACGCTTTCCCGCCCTACGGGCTGCATTGCCTCATAAATCAACTAATTCCCTGCAACTCCGTCTTTAAAACCAGGAGCGGTGGCTCCACAACTCCTCTTGCAGGTCCTTCATCTCCGTCTGACACAGCAGATACAAGGAGGCATTCTGGATGGCCAGGCCCCCCAGATAGGCCAGGGCGGTGACCAGCTTGATCTCCTCGGCGGTGAAATGCCGCACCGCCTTGGTGTAAAGCCGCAGCACGCCGATCACCTTCTCCTTGGTCTTGATGGGCACCGCCAGGATGCTGACAATCCCCTCTTCTCTGTTCATGGCGCGGTATTGCACCCGGCGGTCGGTGGCGGCGTTCAGAATGATCACCGGGTTCCCATTCTTCATGGCCTGGGCGATGCTTTTCTGCGCCGACACCGGCCCCTTTTGCAGATATTTTTTACTCAAGCCAAATGCGGCCACTAATTCCAGGGTCTCCTCGGCCTCATCCAGGAGGCGGATGGAGGCGCCCTTGACTCCCACCAGGGACTTGGCCAGATCGGCGGTCATGGCGTGCAAGATTTCTTTTACCTCCAGGCTGCTGCTCAGGTTGACGGCCAGGTCGAAAAACAGCTGCGTCTCCCGGTGCACGTGGTCGATGAGACGGGCATGCTCCATGACCCCGCCCCCCTGTTGCGCCAATACGGCGAGGAACTGCTTTTCATCCGGGGTAAAATCCTTGGGGGTGGCCGTAAACAGGCAAAATATCCCGATGTTTCTGCCTTTGACCATCACCGGCACCGCCAGGATGGAGGCGATGCCTTCGGCCTTCTTGGCGTCGGGATACGCCAGCTTCGGGTCCGTCACCGCGTCCCGGCAATAAAAAAAGCCTTTCTTCAAGACCAGGGGCACGATCTTCTGAACCAGCATGGATTTCCGGGAACGAAAATAGCTTTCCGACAGGCCTTTCTGGGCCACCGGCATCAGCTCCGGTTTGCCCGGATTTATCAGATACAGGCACGCGGCCTTGCCCTCCAGGATCTCCACGGCGCTGGCGAAGATCATCTCCAGGAATTCCCGGCGGTTGCGGGCGGCGCCGAAGGCCTGGCAGAGCTCACATAACTTCTTGAAATAATCGATGGTCACGGGCATTGAGGTACGCTTTCCTTGAGTTGCAATGAGACGCGTTTTAGTTTCGGCCTTCCCTCAGATGAACTCAGCCTTCCCTGGCCAGCAGCCAGGCGGCAATCTTGGGGATCGTCTCTTTCTGGAATCGGGAACTGACATAAATACCCACATGTCCCGTATCCAGGCAGACATTCTCGGTATCCCGGCTCCCCACCTTTTCCGCCAAGACTTCGCACGCCTCCGGCGGTACCAGGTGGTCGAACTGGCCATAGATATTCAACAAGGGCATGGTGACCCGCCGGAGATCCACCCGGCGCCCCCCCAACCTCATCTTGCCTTGCACCAGGAGGTTATCCTGGTACAAGTCCTTGATCACCTGCCGCACGGTCTCCCCCGGCACGTCCGGGCTGTCGAAGATCCATTTCTCCATCCGGATAAAGTTTTCCACAAAATCCTTGTCGTCCATATTTTCCAAAAACCCCAAATACTTATCCAAAAGGAGCCGGGGCGGATTGAGGAGGAGGAAGGCGGCGTTCACCAGGCTGCCGGGCAGGTTGCCGAAGGCATTCACCAGACGGTCGACATCAATCTCCTGCATCCAGATGTGCAACAGGCCCTTGGGGGTATTAAAGTGAGTGGGAGTTGCGGTGGTGATCAAGTTCCTGATCTTTTCCGGGTGGAGAGCCGCATAGATGACCGCGAAGGTTCCCCCCAGGCACACTCCCAGGAGATTCACCTGGGGGACCCCATGTCGGCGGCGGATAAATTCCACCATGTCATCCATATAGCCGTTGATATGGTCATCCAGGGTGAGAAACTGATCTCTCCGGGTCGGGGAGCCCCATTCAATGAGATAGACCTCCACGCCTTCCTTGAGAAGATTGTGCACCACGCTCCGGCCCGGCTGGAGGTCCAGCAAGGTTTCCCGGTTAAACAGTCCGTGCACCAGCAGCAGCGGGATTTTGAGGCGGGCCGCGTCCGGCCGGTAATATTTGAGCCTGACCCGGTCTGCTTGATAGACCGGTTCATACGGGGTGGTCCCAATATCCGTGGCCAGCGGGCCGTGGAAAATATCCCTGGCTCTTTCCAGACGGTGCTTGGCCGCTTCGGCCTCCGCCGCCAGTTTGGCCAGGATCAGGTCAACCGGGATTTTGCGCCGGTCCATCAACCTTCCTCCCGGGAAGGCTCGCGCCGGTCTAATTTCCTGGCCATCACTTTCACACTTTTCTTCAGCAGGTAGATCTCCCGGTACAGATCATCCATTTCCCGGCGAGTAGGGAGACCCACGGCGGCCATGGCCTCGGATAGCAGTTCCTGCTTGGCCGTGGTGAAATCTTCCAGGGCATGGAGGGTGTGGGTCAGGGTCCGGATATACTCCGCCGACTGGAAGAGGGTCATGTAATGCCCTTCCAGAATCTTGAGCCACCCCTTATAGTACTCCTTAAAATCTTCCGGGGGATTTTCCTGCCTGCCAAGCCCCCCCACTCCATTCATGGCCCGCAGGGATTTTTTCACCGGCAGATAGAGCAGATAGATGAATTCGGCCATGGCGGCCTGAAATTGCTTGAATTTTTCCGTGGCCCGGTTGACCCTGTCCTGGGGGAGACCGGTCAGGCACAGGTGCGGCAGATTCAATAACCGGCGAAAGTCAGCCTCAAAGATTTCATTGCAGGTTTTGAAAATATCCTGATCCAGGTTTTCATAACCGTCTTCCCCGGAAGGAGATCCATCCCCCTGCCAGCCCTCCAGCCACTGTTGGTGGAGATGAGAATAACCTCCCCACCCTGCCTGGGCCATTCTCAAGATAATCTTCGAGGGGGCCTGGATACCTTGAAAAACCGCGGCTACCGTTCCCGGTTCCGTCAGCAGCGAGAAAAAAGCCTGCCATAAATTCAAGGCCGCCAGCCAGGGATCCCCCGAGACGGCGGTCTCCCGGGAGGCCTGGCCGCCAGTCCGGCCGGCGCCGGCCAGACCGGGACCCATCTGGGCCATGGTGTCCCAAAAATCCATGGTCCATTTGATCCAGGCGGCCAGCAAGGGTTCTGACGCTATCTGACCGGAGTTTTCCGGAGCCATGCTTGCCTCACTGCCCCCAACCGGGGGGCACCACGACTTTTGCCCGTTTTTCACCCAGAGTCAAGAGAAATATTTCACAAATTAAATCATTTTACCATGATCGAACCTGATTGGGCACACCGGGATGCCGCGGGCGTGATTTATTGTATAATTATTATCAGGAGAATGCGGCTTATGCAAAAGATTCGGCTGGGAATCA
>PEWM01000260.1:4700-17147 GCA_002779455.1 Deltaproteobacteria bacterium CG07_land_8_20_14_0_80_60_11 | reverse complement strand
TATCAGAATGTGGGTGAGATTCCCGGCTTGGTCACCAATTTCGCCAACCGTCTTTACCGCGGCCCCGGGCGCCTTGAGGCGGTGGATGAGATCCGGTTTGAGGATGACCCTGATTCCCCCTTCCGGCTTACATGAGGTTTGGGGCGGGGACGGGAGGGCAGCGTGGCCGGTAAGCTCTTGATTACCGGGGCCGCCGGGCAGTTGGGCCAGGCCCTGGTCCTTTCGGCCGCCCGGCAGGGCTGGGAGGCGGCGGCCACCGACCTGCCTGAGCTGGACATCACCGACCCCCAGGCGGTGCAGGGAGAACTGTCCCGGCGGCGCCCGGAGGTGGTGATCAACGCCGCCGCGGCCACCCGGGTGGACGACCTGGAGTCGGACCCGGATGCAGCGCTCCGGGTCAACGCCCTGGGGCCCCGGAACCTGGCGGTAGCCTGCCGGCGGTTGGGAATAAAATTGATTCACCTATCTACTGACTATGTCTTCGACGGGGCCAAATTGGGGCCCTATGTGGAGTGGGACAGAACGGCGCCCCTGTCGGTCTATGGCCGGAGCAAGCTCCTGGGAGAAGAGTGGGTGCGGCAGCAATGCCCCGACCACTTCATCGTGCGCACGGCCTGGCTCTATGGGGTGCCCGGCCCCAATTTCGTCACCGCCATTCTGGCCCGGGGCCGCCAACTCGGGCCGGACGGGGAACTGAAAGTGGTGCACGATCAGCGGGGGACCCCCACCAGCGCCCTGGCCCTGGCGCCGCAGCTCCTGGCCCTGGCCGCCACCGAGGCCTTCGGCACGTATCATGCGACCTGCCAGGGGGAGACCACCTGGTATGAATTTGCCCGCCTGATCCTCAAGACGGCCGGCATCACGGTGCGGGTAACCCCTTGCACCACGGCGGAATTTCCCCGTCCCGCCCCCCGGCCGGCCAACTCGGTGCTGGAAAACCGGCTGCTCCGGGTGGCCGGGCTGGACCTCATGCCCGCCTGGCAGGCAGCCTACCGGCAGTTCTGGGAAGTATATGGGGACCGGCTATGAGTTGGGTTCTGGTAACCGGCGGGGCGGGCTTCATCGGCAGCAATTTTCTCTATAGTTTGCGGCGGCGGCAGCCCGGGGCGCACATCATCAACCTGGACCTGCTGACTTATGCCGGCAACCCCGAGAACCTCACCGGTTTTCAAGGCGATTCCCGGTATATCCTGGTCAGGGGGGACGTAGCCGACCGGGAACTGGTCCAGGATCTGTTTTCCCGGTATCCCATCACGGAGGTGGTGCACTTTGCGGCCGAATCCCACGTGGACCGGTCGATCCTGGACCCGGGCGTCTTTGTGCGCACCAACGTGGTGGGGACCTTCACCCTGCTGGAAGCGGCGCGCCAGGCCTGGAAAAACCCGGCCGGCCCCGAGGCCCCGCGGTTTTTGCACGTCAGCACGGATGAAGTGTACGGCTCTTTGGGGCCCTTGGACCCGCCGGTCACCGAGGCGGCGCCCTACGCCCCCCGGAGCCCGTATGCCGCCTCCAAGGCCAGCGCCGACTTTCTGGGGCGCGCCTATTTTCACACGTACCAGTTGCCGGTGCTCATCACCAACTGTTCCAATAATTACGGCCCCTACCAGTTCCCGGAAAAGCTGATCCCTTTCGCCCTGTGCCAGGCCCTGGAAGGTAAGCCCATTCCCATCTATGGCCAGGGGGCCAACATCCGGGACTGGCTCTTTGTGGAGGACCATTGCCAGGCGCTGCTCCAGGTGTTGGAGCAGGGCCGGGTGGGGGAGACCTACAATATCGGCGGCCGGCAGGAGGTCCCCAACCTGGAACTGGTGCGGCGGTTGCTGGGCTTGCTGGGGGAGATGCGGCCGGATTTGGGGGACCTTAACCGGCTGATCACGCTGGTTCCGGATCGTCCCGGCCACGACTGGCGGTATGCCCTGAACATCGGCAAAATTGAGAGCCGGCTCGGCTGGCGTCCCCGGGTGGGTCTGGAGGAGGGGCTGAGGCGCACCATCGCCTGGTATCTCGGCCATGAGGACTGGTTGGACCGGGTGCGGTCTCAGGCTTACCGCTCTTTCCTGATGCAGCAATATGGGACCGGGGTGGTGGGGTGAGCGCCGGTCAAGGAGTTTGACGCTGCCAACTATGGGATAATTTTCTCCTTCTCTCATGGGAGGGGGAGAAGATGATAAACGGTCAACAAAGTATTCACCTTCCCCCGAACCCTCCCCCGCAGAGGGGAGGGAACGCCAGGCTCGGTTGGTGCAGAAATTGCAAGGACGCAACGCCATGCCGATCTTCCGGATAAATAAAGTTAAGTTTTTTCTGAGAAAACCCGAACAGGACCATGGGGGGGGTTGCCAGTCCGCTCCGAAGCCTTGGAGCCGGCAATAGTTATGAAAAAGCAGCCGATTATTCTCGTAGTGGACGATGAACCGGCTATCCTGGAGTTGGTCAAGGATATTTTGTCCCCGGCCGGCTACCTGGTGAATACCGCCACCAACGGCAAGGAGGCCCTGGCGGCGATCCAGGCGCATCCCTACGATCTGGTCCTCACCGATATGATCATGCCCCAGATGGGGGGCATGGAATTAGTGCAATACCTGCGTCTCCACCACCCTGAGACCCTGGTGATTGTGTTCACCGGGTTTGCATCTTACCAGGACGCGGTGGATGCCGTGAAGCTCGGGGCGTTCGATTACCTTTCCAAGCCCTTGCAGCCCGAAATTCTGCGTCATGCCATTGAGCGGGCCCTGGAGTACCAGCGCCTGTTAAGGTCTCAACGGGATTTGGAGACGGTGTTCCAGGGAGCCGAGTCCCTGGGTTGGCAGGCCATGGAGTTAGTCTCCGATACTCCCGAGGCGGCGGTCCTGGGAGAGTTGCGGGAGCAGGCCTGGCCGCAGAAAGACCTCAAAGAGGTGGGCCGTATTTGCCTGGCAGCCGCCCAGAAATTGCTACAGGTGACCAACAGTTCCATCTTCCTCTATGATGCCGTCCGGGGCCAGTTTTCCGGGCTGGCGGCCCTGGGACCAGATTCGGAGGCCAAGACCGGGGCCATGATCACCGCCGAAGGGGTCATGGGTTACGTGGCCACCCACCGGCGCCCTCTGCTGGTCCCCGATCTGAGCCGGGACTCGCAATTAGCCCTCATGCCCCGGCGCACCACTTACCAGACCAACAGCTTCATGGTCATCCCGCTGACGGGATATAAATTTTGGGGAGTGATCAACTTAGCCGACCGGGAGGATAAAAGCCCCTTTGGCTCCCGGGATCTCTTTCTGGGCTGGCTGATGGGCCGGCTGCTGGTGGAGATCTTGGAGGCCAGGGAAGCGCCCGAGGAGGTGTTCATCCCGTCGTTGACCTCCTGGATCACCAAGGAGATCCCGGTGGGCATGGCGTTCCTGGACCAGGACCTCAAGGTGGTCCAGTCCAACCCGGCCCTGGAGCGGATGGTCAATTTAGCCAAGGCGAAACTGGTGGGACAAAACCTCCTGGCCTACCTGGAATTAAGCGCCACGGACCGGGAAAGTCTGGAACAGGCCTTTCAACAAGTCCTGGCCAGCCAGGAGCCCCGGGAATTCTTTTCCCTGAAGTCCTCTGCCCCGGATAACGCGGTCCGCTACCTGGCGATCAAAATACTTCCGGTGCCGGATGAACGCAACTCCAGCCGGGGATTGCTGCTGGTGGAGGATGTGACCGAGGCGGAGCAGCTCAAACAGCGTCTGGAACTTTACGAACATCTGGCCATCATGGGCAAGCTCACCCTCTGCGTGGCCCACGAGTTGAATAACCCTCTGGACGGCATCCGGCGTTACCTGTCCCTGGCCATCATCAAGAAAGAGGACCCCGCGAGTGTGGAACGCTACCTCACTGAGGCCCAGAAAGGTCTCCAGAAGATGTCCCTGAGCATCAAGAGCCTGATGTTCTCGGCCAATCCGTTTAAGGGGCCGCCTCGAGCCAGCGACACGGTGCTCAACCTGCTCCAGGACGCCATCAAGATCATGATGTTTCAGGCCAGCGACCAGCGGGTGCAAATCGATTTCTCGGCCCCCCCGGAGTTCGAAAAGATCATCACCGAGGCGGACCTTTATTATGTGTTCATCAATATTATCAAGAATGCCCTCCAGGCCATGCCCCAAGGAGGCCGCCTGGAGGTGAACTGCTCCCTGCATGACCGCCAGTTGGAGATTGCCTTTCAGGACACCGGCCCTGGTCTCACGCCTGAGGAGATGGACCAGATCTTTCAGCCGTTTTATTCCACCAAAGAGGGGGCCCAGGGATTGGGCCTGGGTTTACCCATTTGCCAAAAAATCCTGGCCCGCTACGATGGCCGGTTAGCGGTGGAAAGCCAGCGCGGGCAGGGCGCCACCATCCGGGTGCTTCTGCCCTATGCCGAATCGGGAGAATTGCATGGCAAATAAAGACGTCCTGGTCGTGGATGACGATGTCCTGGTATGCGAGTCTCTTAAGGAGATGTTCATTCTGGAGGGCTTCAGCGTCGATGCGGTGCTGGATGGCCAGGCCGCCCTGGCCAAAATCAAGGACAATCACTATCAGGTGGTCCTCTCGGATATTCAGATGCCCGGGCTCAACGGCATCGAATTATTGAAAGAGTTGAAAGGCCGCTCTCCCGATACGACGGTCATTTTCATTACCGGCCACGGCCACATTGCCGGGGCCGTGGAGGCCATCAAACTGGGAGCCTACGACTACATTGTCAAGCCCATCGACGATCTGCGTCTCAAACTCACCATCAGCCACGCCCTGGAGCAGAAAAATCTGCAGGCTTCTTACGAGTCCTTGAAAAAGCGGATCAAGCCCTGGAACCTGGATGAGACCCTGGTGTTCGGGGACCGGAAGATGGACCAGCTCCTGGGACTGGTGCACACCATCGCCGACACCATGGCGACGGTGCTGATCACCGGTGAATCCGGCACCGGCAAGTCCATGCTGGCCCACTATATTCACAAGCACTCGCACCGCCGGGAAGGGCCCTTTGTCAAGATCAGCTGCGGTTCGCTGTCCGAGACCCTGCTGGAGAGCGAGCTTTTCGGTCATGTGCGCGGCTCTTTTACCGGCGCCATCCGGGATAAAAAAGGGAAATTCGAGGAGGCCAACGGGGGCACTATCTTCCTGGACGACATCAATTCGGCCTCCCCTAATTTACAGATCAAATTCCTGCGCGTCCTCCAGGAAAAGGTCATCGAACCCGTGGGAGGGAATGTCCCCATCCAGACGGATGTGAGGATCATCACGGCCACCAATGCTTCCCTGCAAGACGAGGTAGCCAACCAGAACTTCCGGGAAGACTTATACTACCGCATCAACGTGGTCTCTTTCACCATTCCGCCCTTGCGGGACCGTTTGAGCGACATTGAGCCGCTGGTGAACCATTTCATCAATCAATTCAATCGGATTCACCACCGGGAGATCAAGGCCATCTCCAAGAGCGCCCTGCAAATCTGTCTCCAATATCCGTGGCCGGGCAATGTCCGGGAGTTGGAGAATGTCATCGAACGGGCGGTCATCTTGAGCCCCGGGGAGTTCATCGTCCCCGAATCTCTGCCGGCCAATATCAGAGAAATCCCGCCGGCCACCTCCGGGGAAATCTTCCAGCATCTGACGCTGGAAGAGGCCATGGAGCGGACCGAGAAGCAGATCATCCTGGAAACCCTGGAATCTCTTAGCTGGAACCGCCAGCTCAGCGCCCGCACCCTGGGGGTCAGCCGCACCACCCTGTTCAACAAGATGCGGCGGTTGCAACTGGTCGATCCCCGGCGTTCAGCGCCCGAGAGCCTTACCGAATCCACCCCTTCTTAGTCCCGCGAGAGTCGCCCGGATGGTCTTCCTTCCCGGCGTTTTTTTGCATATAGTAGCGGTGGGGGCGGGAGGCCGCCGTAATACCAAGTCGCAATCAAACAGGTGGCACAGGCGTCTCGCCTGTGCAGGCGCAGGATAAAGCCTGCGGCTACAAGAAATAGCCTTTTGAACACAACTCGGTATAAGACCGCGGCGCCCTTCTCGCCGACACGTGAGCGAGGCACACTATGGGTTACGACCCCGAGACGCTTAGGCAGTGGGACCGGGAGCATGTCTGGCATCCCTTCACCCAGATGCAGGGCTTCCGGGAAGAAACCCCCCTGATTATCAGCCGGGGGGAAGGGATTTACCTCTATGACCTGCAGGGCAACCGTTACCTGGATGGGGTCTCTTCCCTGTGGGCCAACCTCCACGGGCACCGGCGCCGGGAACTGGACCGGGCCCTCCTGGCGCAGCTGGAACAAGTGGCCCACAGCACCCTGTTGGGGATCGCCCATCCCCCGGCCATCCTCCTGGCCCGCCGCCTGGTTTCGCTTGCGCCGGCGGGCCTGAACAAGGTGTTCTTCTCGGACAACGGCTCCACGGCGGTGGAGGTCGCCCTGAAGGTGGCGTTCCAATTCTGGCGGAACCGGGGCCGGGGCCGGAAACAGCGTTTCCTCAAGCTCAGCGGCGCCTACCACGGGGACACCCTGGGGGCGGTGTCGGTGGGCGGCATCCCCTTATTCCACGAAATTTATCAGCCGCTGTTGTTCGACACCCTGGAGGCCCCGGCCCCCTACTGCTACCGGTGCGGCCACCGGGAGAACTGCCGGGAGCAGTGTCTCATCCGGTTGGAAGAGCTGGTGGCGGCGCACTGCCAGGAACTGGCGGCGGTGATCGTGGAGCCGGTGATGCAGGGCGCCGCGGGCATGATCGCCCAGCCGCCCGGCTATCTGGCGAAGGTCAGAGAGGTGACCCGGCGCTATGACGTGCTCCTCATCGCTGATGAGGTGGCCGTGGGTTTCGGCCGCACCGGCAAGATGTTCGCCTGCGAGCACGAGGGGGTGAGCCCCGATCTCTTGTGTCTGGCCAAGGGCATCACCGGGGGCTACCTGCCCCTGGCCGCCACCCTGGCCACGGACGGCGTCTATCAGGCCTTCCTGGGGGAATACGAGGAGTTCAAGACGTTTTTCCACGGGCACACCTATAGCGGCAATCCCCTGGGGGCCGCAGTGGGCCTGGCCAGCCTGGATATTTTCGCCCAAGACCGGGTGATAGAAGGGCTCGCCGCCAAGATCGACCTGCTGGCCGGGCGGCTGGCGGCCATGGCCGAGCATCCGCACGTCGGCGATATCCGGCAGCGGGGCCTGATGGTGGGCCTCGAACTGGTGGCCGATAAGGGCAGCCGGGAGCCCTTCCCGCTTAAACGCCGCACCGGCCACCGGGTGATCCTGGCGGCCCGGCAGCTGGGGGCCATCCTGCGCCCCCTGGGGGATGTCATCGTGCTGCTGCCGCCGCTCTGCATCACCCCGGAAGAGCTGGGCACCCTGTGCGATATTACCATTGCGGCCATCGACCGCGGCGCCGCCGGGGCGTAGTTCGTAAAAATTCGCCGATGCTCTATACCACCCAAAGAGGCCAATCCTTCGACCTGGAGAAAGATTTTTCCTCGCCGGAACGCCACGCCCTCCAGAAGTTGTTGATCTGGAAAGATATGGCTGTTAGTGTCGATGAATTCCGGCTGAAGAAGCAGGAGGCCTTGCGGAAAGGCTGGGGCGATTCCGGTCCCATCCAGGCAAGCCGTAATCTGGAAAGCATCACCCGGGATTTTGAGGAGCAGGTCGCCCTCAGGATACGGGCGGCGGAGCCGGGTCAGGGGTGATCCGGAATAAACGAGGAGAAGTCATGTAGGGCGGGCATTGCCCGCCATATAAGGTGCGCCATGCGCACCCGGCGCCCAGCACAGGCGGGACGCCTGTGCCACCAATTTATCATGATTCCTCCGGTCAGAGGCCAAACCTTGGACCATCTTCTTGCCGCGGCTGAAGAGTTTACATCGCCAGGCCGGGTCCTGGACCTCCGGGAGTACGGCCACGGCAATGTCAATGACACCTTTCTGGTGACGGTTACGGGCTTGGCAAAACCGCATTTTATCCTGCAACGCCTCAACCTTAACGTGTTCCGCCGGCCGGAATTGGTCATGGGGAACCTCTGTATCGTGAGCCGCCACGTGCGCCGGCGTCTGGCGCTGGCGCTCCTCGGGGCCGGCCGCCGCTTTGAGGTGCCCCGGGTGCTCCTGACCCGGGAGGGCCGGGACCACTTCCTTGACCCCGGCGGGTCGTTCTGGCGGGCGCTGAGCTTCATTGAGGCCGCCGAGACCTTTGACACCGTCAAAGATACCGGGCACGCACAAGAAGTCGGCTATGCCCTGGGCAGGTTCCACCACCTCCTGAGCGATCTCTCCCCCGACCATTTGGCCGACACCCTGCCGGGTTTTCATATCACCCCGGGCTACCTGGCGCACTATGACGAGGTCCTGGGGCGCCAGGGCGGGAGCAGATCCCCCGAAGTGAATTATGGTTTACGGTTTGTGGCCGCGCGCCGGGCCTGGGCGCACGTTCTGGAGGATGCCAGGGCCCAAGGCAAGCTCGGTCTCCGCCCGATTCACGGCGACCCCAAGGTCAACAACGTCATGCTGGACACCGCCACCGGGCAGGCCGCCGGCATGGTGGACCTGGACACCGTCAAGCCCGGCCTGCTGCATTATGATATCGGCGACTGCCTCCGGTCGGGCTGCAACCCCCTGGGCGAAGAAACCGTGAACTGGGAGGCGGTGCGCTTCGAACCGGAACTTTGCCGGGCCATCCTTACCGGCTATCTCTCCCTGGCCCAAGACTTCCTCACCGAGACCGACTATGCTTATCTGTACGACGGCATCCGCCTCATCGCCTTCGAGCTGGGACTGAGGTTTTTTACCGATTATCTGGCCGGCAATGTCTACTTCAAGGCCCGCCACCCGGAACACAATCTTGTAAGGGCGCTCGTCCAATTCAAGCTGACCGAGAGGATCGAATCCCAGGCCGCCGCCATCGGCGCCATTATCCGGGACCTGCGATGAACGGCCAGGATTTCTCCCTACAGCCATTTTCCCCAATCAGCCCAGCCCTTAATTTCAAGATTACCGGCAACATTACCCGGCGCACCCGCCAACTTGCCGTCCGCTATGACCTCCACGGCCCTCTGGCGGAACTGGTGATTCCGGCGCCGGCCGGCCTGCCGTCCCGCCGGCCCGGGCTTTGGGGCGAGACCTGTTTCGAGTTTTTTCTCGGGGTCAAGGATTCGCCGCGGTATTGGGAATTCAACCTGTCGCCCGCCGGACCCTGGAACGTCTATCGTTTTGACGGGTATCGGCAAGGGATGGCCGAGGAAACCGCGTTGACGTCACTCCCCGTAAGCTTCCGGCGCCGGCCGGACTCGCTGCTGGTTGCCCTGGAGTTGGAGATAGAGAGGATCGTGGCGGCGGACCAGCCCCTTGCGGTTGGCCTGGCGGCGGTCCTCAGGTTCAGGGACCAGGGGCTGACCTACTGGGCCTTGACCCATCCCGGGCCGCAGGCCGACTTTCACCGGCGGGACAGTTTTCTGGTGGAACTGTAAGACCAAGTTGCCGGCAAAGGTAGAGTATTCAAATGGGAAGACTGCGGTGTTTCCATTTTCTCGGTGGCACAGGCTTGGGACAGAGATACTTGGCGGCCTCGCCCTCCGCGGTGATATTGAGGGCATAGCGCCATTGCTGAATGGATGACAATCCGGTCGAAACAATGTTATACAAACACCAGCAGGCTGCCAAACAGTCTGTGAAAAAGCTCTATGGGCCGTCTCCCCGGTTTTTTCTGGGGCAAGAAAATTATCCGAGAGACGACCTGTGGAGTCAAATTTTCAACCAATCAAAATTTCAAATATTTTCGGCTAGTATTTTCCTCTTATAAGCTTCAGGGAGGCCATGCCGCCCATTCGATCCATCACTCTGAGAGACATTGAAGCAGCCAGGCAGCGGCAGGCCGGGGTAGTCCTGCGCACGCCGCTGATCTATTTCCACACCCTGAGCCGGGCCGGCGGCCGGGAAGTCTTCCTGAAGCTGGAGAATCTCCAGACCACCGGGTCGTTCAAGCTGCGGGGGGCGCTTAACCGCCTGACCCTCCTCAAAGAGCGGGGCGAGGGGCTCAAGGTGGTGGCCGCCTCGGCGGGCAACCACGGCCAGGGCGTGGCCTTCGCCGCCGCCCAGTTGGGTCTTCCGGCCGCCATCGTCATGCCCCAGGGGGCCTCCATTTCCAAGCAACTGGCCACCCGGGGCTACGGCGCCGAAGTGATCCTCCATGGCCGGGACCTGGGGGAGGCCCTAAAGCGGGCCCAGGCCCTGGTGGCCCAGGGGTATACCTTCATTCACCCCTTTGATGACCCCGAGGTGATCGCCGGCCAGGGCACCCTGGGCCTCGAGATCATCGAGGACCTGCCCGGGGTGGACACCGTGGTCCTGCCGGTGGGGGGCGGGGGGTTGGCCGCGGGCGTGGCGGTGGCGATAAAAGCGCGTAAACCCGAAGTGCAACTCATCGGGGTGCAGACGGCCCAGGTGCCGTCCCTGCCTGCGGCCCTGAAGGCGGGGGGCCCCACGCCGGCGCCGTCCCGGCCCACCCTGGCGGACGGCATCAACGTCCCCCAGGTGGGCCGCCATCCCTTTCCATTGCTGGCGCAGCACCTGAGCGAAGTGGCGCTAGTTACCGAACCGGAAATCGTCCAGGCGCTGCTCCTGTTGCTGGAGGGCAAGAAAGTCCTGGCGGAGGGGGCCGGAGCGGCCGCCACTGCCGCCTTCCTGGGTCCTCTGAAGGCGCGGGACCTGGGCCGCCGGGTGGTGCTGTTGGTGAGCGGCGGCAATATCGACATCCCCCTCCTGGAACGGGTGGTGCCCCGGGCCTTGCTGGCGCGCCGCCGGCTCCTGACCCTGCGGGTGGCCCTCCCCGACTACCCCGGGTCTCTGGGCCGCCTCACCACCCTCCTGGGGGAGCAGGGGGCCAACATCCTGCACCTGTTCCATGACCGCCTGGCCCGGGAGCTGCCCCTGGACCACACCCGGGTGGAACTCAACCTGGAGACCCGGGGCCCGGAACACGGCGAGGCGGTGCTCGCCGCCCTTAGGTCCGCCGGCTACCGGGTGGAAGAGAAACCCTGAGAAGCGGTTTTCGGTTTTCGGTTTTCGGTTGAGTCCCGAGATAAATGATCTGGCGGTGGGATTGGCGTCTCGCCGGCACCCAGAGTATGTAGGGTGGGCACCGCCCACCATAAATCCCCGTTATGGCGGGCAATGCCCGCCCTACATGACTCAAAAAAGTTAGGTAAAACTGGCCGTCGCGCCCGCCTGAGATATCTTCGCATGACCCTTCGCAGACCTGTTAGGGTATAATTAAACCTTATCGCCTGCGGCCCTGACAGACCGAAAACCGAAAACCGAAAACAGGAAACCTACCCATGCCCATCTCCACCCGCATCCGGGGCGCCATCCAGAACTCTTCCTGGATCAGGCGCATGTTTGAAGAAGGCGCCGAGCTCAAGGCCCGCCTGGGACCGGGCCAGGTCTTTGATTTTACCCTGGGGAACCCTGACCTGGAGCCGCCGGCCCGGTTCCAGGCGGAACTGGTCAAGGCGGCCGGAGACTTGCGCCCCGGCCTCCACGCCTACATGCCCAACGCCGGGCTGTTAGACACCCGCCACGCCCTGGCCGGGATGCTGACCCGTCTCCACGGCCTGGAGTTCAAGGCCCAGGACCTGGTCCTGACGTGCGGGGCCTCCGGCGGGCTCAACATCATCCTCAAGGCCCTGCTGGACCCGGGGGATGAAGTGGTGATCCTGGCCCCCTATTTCCCCGAATACCTGTTTTATGCCGACAACCACGGCGGGGTGGCCAAGGTGGTGGAAACGGACGAACACTTTCAGCCGGACCTGGACCGGCTGACCGCGGCCTTGAGCCCCCGGACCCGGGCGGTCATTATCAATTCTCCCAATAACCCCACCGGCCAGATTTACGACGCGGCCACGTTGCAGGAGTTGGGGCGGTTCCTGGCCCGCCATGCGGGGCGTCACGGCCGGCCGGTCTACCTGGTGGCTGATGAGCCCTACCGGCGCCTGGTCTATGACGGCGCCGTGGTCCCCAGCATCTTTGCGGTCTATCCCAACACCCTGCTGGCCACCTCGTTTTCCAAGGATTTGTCCATTCCCGGGGAGCGTCTGGGGTATGTGGCGGTGAGCCCACGGGCCACCGGCCGGGGTGAGTTGGAAGGCGCCCTGGTGCTGGCCAACCGCATCCTCGGGTTTGTCAACGCCCCGGCCCTGATGCAACGGGTGGTGGCGGCAGTGACCGGCGTCACCCTGGATATCACCCCCTACGCCCGCCGCCGGGAGCTTTTCTGCGAGGTCCTCACCCAGGCGGGCTATAAGTTTATCAAACCCCAAGGGGCCTTCTATCTCTTTCCCAAGGCCCCCCGGGGAGATGACCTGGAGGCCGTGGCTCGCCTCAAGGAGGAGAATATCCTGGCGGTGCCGGGGCGGGGCTTTGGCCGGGCCGGTTATTTCCGCCTGGCCTTTTGCGTGTCGGAGAAGGTCATCCAGGCCGCAGCCCCG
>PEWM01000260.1:0-4691 GCA_002779455.1 Deltaproteobacteria bacterium CG07_land_8_20_14_0_80_60_11 | reverse complement strand
CGGGCCCGGAAAAAAATGGCGGGGTAAGGGTCTCCGGGGGCGAGGCCGGGAGTTTCCGCCCCCCGGCCAGGCCCTTCCCCTGACCGCCTTGCATCAGTTAACCACCTCATTATCAGGAGGCCGGTACGAAAAATGGCCAAGCGCCCCCGTCTGCCCCGTCCGGTGCCCGTCCAGGAGGTGGTCCGGGGCATCCTCTCGCCCGGCGACCGGGACGGGCTGGAACTGCGTCAGCAGATCCGCCGGGTCTGGGAGGCGGTGGTGCCGGCGGCGCTCGCCGGCCAGGCCCGGCTGGTAGACCTGCGCCGCCGGGAACTCTGGGTGGAGGTCGACGCCAGCCCCTGGGCCCAGGAACTCCAATTCCTCAAGCCGAAAATTCTGGCGGCCCTGGACCGGGCCCTGGGACCCGGCAAGGTCAAAGACCTGCGGGTGCGGGTGGGAGAGGGGTCCTCGTAGCTGGGGGGAGAATTTGGCTTTGGCCAGCTATCCTCCCTTTTCTTTCTTCTTTAGGAGGGGCGAGGGGGGAAATTGTATTCACCTCCATTATGACGCTCCCTTGGCGGTAAAATTAGTACAACGCTCCCTGACCGGTAATCGTGGTCAGGCTGGCGCGCCCGCAGAAAAATCCATCCGCAATATTCAAGATTTTCCCGGCAACAGCCGAATAATACTCTTAGCAGGTTATTGAAAAACTGGCCGGTTCCCCGAGGCTTATGCGGAGCAAAGCGAAGGACGCGGTGATCTTGGCAGGTTCATGATTCTGCCCTTCGTTCCGGATGACGCGGAAACCCGTTTTTCAACCGCCTGATCGAACTCCATAAACCAGTTTCCTTGGCTAGAGCTCAACCGCCGGACACCGTGACCGCGCCCCTGTGAGGCTGAACATGGCCCAAAAGCCTACGCCCATTATTCTGCTGGTGGACGATGATCCCCTGATCCGGGTTCTGGGCCAGGAATTGCTGGAGCACCTGGGGTACCGGGTGGAGACCGCCGGGAACGGGTCCGAGGCCCTGGAAAAGTTTCAAAGGATGAAACGGGTGGACCTGGTGGTCCTGGACTACTGCCTGCCGGGGCAGAATGGCTGCGAGGTCCTCAAGGGATTCAAGATCCTGGACAAACGGGCCCGGGTGCTGGTGGCGTCAGGTTTTTTATCATCCAAGGATATGGCCAGCCTCAAGCAGGAGGGGGCCCTGGGCCTGATTAATAAACCCTACCGGCTGACGGACCTGCAGCACCGGATCAAGGCGGTGCTAAGGGGCCGGTCGGGGTTTTAACGGCCGCGGCCTGGGGCTGCCGGTCAAACAAGAGGAGCGCCGCCCCCACCCGGGTGAAGCAGGCCGCTTCGCGCCAGCCGGGGCCCAGGAGCTTGGCGGCGAACTGGCGCAGGTATTTCAGGTCCGGGATATGGGAGGCGATCAACCAGAGCCGCTGGGGGGGCGTACGGGCTTTCCCCGCCGGGTTCAACCCCTGCTCCACGCACGACCGGCCCCAACAAATCCCGGGGTTCGGCCCGTGGTAATAGTATTTGAAGGGCGAGACCGCAAAGTAGTAAACGTAAATCAGGTCCTGAGGCTGAAGGTTGGCTTCCAGGTAAGCCACCAGGGGTTGAATCTCTTCCCGGTTGTTGAGGGGGGAGAGGTTTTCTTGGAGGCCGGCCCTGAGGTTGAGGGCCACCAGCAGCAGCCCGGTCAGGGCCAGGGCCAGCCAGCGTTGACGCCGGCGCCAGAGCCGGCCGAAGACGCCGACCCCCCCGGCCGCCATGAGCAGGTAGAGGACCGGGGCGCTGAACAGCATCAGGCGGTTGCCGCCGTAGTGGGCCATGAAGGGGTAGCGGTGCAGGCAGGCGGCCCCGAAGGCCAGCAGCAGCGGCCCCCCCAGGTAGAGTAAAACCCTGGCGCGGCCCCGCCGCACCATCACCACTATGCCGGCCGCCAGCAAGAGCGGCCCCCAGATCACCCCCCACTCCCCCAGAAAATACCAGAAGTAGCGGTAGAGCGCCGGTCCCAGCCACCGCAAAAACGGCAGCAGGCCGGAGAGATCCGGAAAGTCCTGGGTCCAATAGGCCACCAGATCGGGGTTTATCTCCTGCCGGATAAACCAGAGGTAATACCCGGCCGCGGCCAGGAGCCAGACCCCGCCCAGGCCGGCCAGACGGGGGCGCTGCGCCTGGGGCAGGGTGACCCAGAGGACCGCCCCCGCGGCGGGCAGGGTAAAAATCAGGGGTTGGGAAAAGCCCAGGCCCACCACCCCGGCCAGGGCCAGGGCCAGCCAGCCGCGCCGGCCCTGGCGCGCCCGGAGGCGTTCCGCCAGCCACAGCGCCAGGACGGCAAAGAAGGCGTCGCCGCTGTACTGCTTCAATTCCTTGGAGTAATAGACCATGATCGGGGAAAAGGCCGCCGCCGCCAGGGCCAGCAGGGCGGCGGGAATTTCCACCAGCATGCGGCTGAGGCGCCAAAGGAGGAAGAGGGTCCCGACCCCGAACAGCCAGGAGAGGCTCCGAAGCACTATTTCACTATGGCCCCAGAGCTGAACCATCGCCCAGAGGGTGAGGAGATAGAAGGGCGGGGTGGACTGGCCCGCGGCCAGGGCCTCTGCGGCCGTGGGCTGCATAGCCGCCAGGGCCACCCAGGCCTCATCGGTCCAGAGGTTGCGGCCCCCCAACTCATAGAGGCGGAAATAAATCCCCACCCCAAAGATCAGCGCCACGGCCAGGCCGGTAAGGAGCCGTAAGCGAAATTCAATGTGGTCTCTTCCCTTCACATTCATTGAGCGGTTACTTATTGAATTTGTCTGGTTATTTATTTTAATTTATTATAATTCAATGACTTATATGATAAAAGGAAATTATCAGATCTGAGCCATCCCCAGGAGGAGATATGCTGACAGAGTTAAGGATACGTAATTTTAAACGCTTCAAAGATGTCAGAATCGAGCTTGGGAATCCAGTAGTCTTTATCGGACCGAATAACTCAGGGAAAACTGCGGCTCTCCAGGCCTTGGCTCTTTGGGATATTGGGCTTAAACGATGGATTGAAAAACGTGGCTCCAAAGAGACACCTATCGAAAGACCAGGTGTCACTATCAACCGTCGTGACCTGATCGCCGTCCCGGTTCCCAGTGCAAAGCTCCTGTGGCGCGATCTTCATGTGCGTGATGTCCAGAGAGTAGAAGGCAAACAGAAAACAAAAAATGTTCGGGTGGATATCCTTGTAGGAGGTATTAGCGAAGGAAAATCTTGGGAGTGCGGATTGGAGTTTGATTATGGGACTGAAGAAGCCTTTTATTGTCGTCCTTTACGGAAGTCAGAGCATAATGATTCAGAACGAATGTCAATTCCCCCAGAAGTTGCTGATATAAGATTAGCATTTTTGCCCCCAATGTCTGGGTTGCTATCAAACGAAACCCGTATTGACATAGGAGCAATAAATGTTAGATTAGGAGAAGGGCGAACTGCTGAAGTATTACGTAATCTTTGTTATCAAATAGTTAATTTCAATGACCAAAGCTCCAGTTGGAAAAAAATATGCGAAAGAATAGAAGAGCTATTTGGAGTTAAACTTGATGAACCAGAACTTAATCCTATAAGAGGCGAGATTACTATGACGTATAGAGATAAGTCAGGAATTCGTCTCGATCTTTCTTCATCAGGGCGCGGGCTTCAGCAAACACTATTGCTATTAGCGCATTTAGCTGTAAATCCTAATTCAGTGCTCCTTCTCGATGAGCCCGATGCACATTTAGAAATCTTACGACAACGTCAAATATATCAGATACTCACTGAATCTGCTTTAGAGCAGGGAAGTCAAATTATCGCGGCTAGCCATTCCGAGGTCATCCTCAATGAGGCAGCCGACCGGGATGTAGTTGTGGCTTTTGTAGGTAAACCGCATCGTATCGATAACAGAGGCAGTCAACTCCTAAAATCGCTGAAAGAGATAGGTTTCGACCAATATTATCAGGCCGAACAAAACGGCTGGGTCTTATATCTGGAAGGTTCTACCGACCTTGCTATATTAAAAACTTTTGCCGAAATACTTGATCACAAATCGAAGACTTCGCTAGATCGTCCATTTGTACATTATGTCCAAAATCAACCTGCCGCGGCTCGTAATCATTTTCGCGGCTTGATCGAGGCTAAGCCTGATCTCGTAGGTTTTGCACTTTTTGATCATCTCACTAAAACTCTTAGCGATACTCCCGAATTGAAGGAATACATGTGGAGTAGATCAGAAATAGAAAATTATCTGTTCTCGACAGAGACTATAATAGCCTTCACTAAATCCCTTGCAAAAGAAAAAGTTGCTGGCCCACTATTGGAATGGGGAGAACAGGAAAAACTGAAAAATATAATGCAAGAGTGCCTCGACGATCTGATTCCTAGAGTTGCTCAACGCGATTTTTCTGACCTTTGGTGGATTGGTACGAAAGCAAGTGACTTTTTAGATAGGGTTTTTAAAACTTTTTACAAGAAACTCGGGCTTCCTAATTTAGTGAATAAAAGCGATTATCATATTCTTGCTCGTCATGTTGCAAAGGAGAAGATTGATTCCGAAGTTTTAGAAGTATTAGATGCAATTTATGAGGTTGCAGAAAAATCGCATCCAGCAGAAGAGGAACCTTGACATTGAATAAATTTCTGTGGCCGCCGCCGGTGTTGCCCGGGGAGGTGGTGGCGGTGGCGGCCCCGGCCAGCC
>PEWM01000042.1 GCA_002779455.1 Deltaproteobacteria bacterium CG07_land_8_20_14_0_80_60_11 | reverse complement strand
GGTGAGCGGCTTTGAAAGCTCCGCCAACTTCGTGGAACAGCAACAGCCTGGGGTGTTTCGTCTCACCTTGCGCAATATGTGGGTGGCGGTGCTGGTTTTCAATCCCCTGATCTCGCTGATGGCCTTGCAAATCCTTCCGGTGGGGGAAATCTTAAAACATCATGACGACATGCTCTCGTTTGTGGCCTTGTTGACCGGGGGGAACCTGTTTAAAAGCCTGGTGGTCATCGATGCCGGCCTGGTGCTTTCCGGCGCGGTGCTCACCAGTTTTATCGGGGTAACCGGCCTGGTGCACCGCATGACTCTGGACCAGTGCTTCCCGCAATTTCTCTTGAAGCGCAACCGCCGGGGTTCGCACCACCGGATCATCCTCGCCTTCATGGCGTTATGCATTTCCATCCTGTACCTGACCGGCGGGCAGCTCCTGCAATTGGCGGGAGTCTATACCATTTCATTTTTGGGGGTCATGACCCTGTTCGGCATCGGCAACATCCTGCTCAAAATCAATCGCAAGGAATTGAAGCGCACCTATCGGGCCGGCTGGAGTACGGTGATATTGGGAGTCCTGGCTACCAGTGTGGGAATTATCGGCAATGTGATCCTTGATTATCGTTTTCTGATGTATTTTGCGCTCTATTTCATTCCCGCGGTGCTGTTAGTGACGGTGATGTATACCCGGATCGCGATTCTTAAAGCTATTCTCATGGTGATCAATGAGATGCTGCAGCGGGCCTTCATGTGGCGGGAACAAGTTATCGAAGAAATTATGGATATTACCAATATCCGTCTGGTGCTGTTTGTGCGCGGCGGCGCCTTATCCCGCCTGAGCAAGGCTTTCGATTACATTCAGCGCAATGAATCCAGCCGCAAAATTGTGATGGTGCATTTATATCAGGACCGTAATCCTGAGGAAGAGGAAGAAATTCTCCGCAGCCTGAAAATCCTGGAGGAACTTTTTCCCGAAATAAAAATCGAATATTTTCCGCGTCAGGGGCAGTTCGGGCCCCAGATGGTAGAGACCCTTTCCCAGGAACTGAAGGTCCCGAAAAATTATATGTTCATCGGCGCCCCGGAAGCCAAGCACAAATTTTCTCTGGAAGATTTGGGCGGCGTACGCGTCATTTTTTGATCATCCGAACAACCTCCGTTAAGCCTGCCCGCGACTCACTCTTATGCCCTGAAAATTTATCTTGACGTCTTTTTAGGGAAGGATTACCTTTTATCTGTCAGCCCTTGAACCATACGGCTGACCGCCGAGTTCTCCGAAACCCAAACGGAGAAGCGGGGGACCCAAGTTCTTGGGGCGAATCCGCCTAGTTCGTCTAGGCGGTAGGGCAAGCAACCTCCTGCCCGAGCCCGACAGCTAACCCCGTAGGCAGGAGGAGGATATGATACCTATCTCGCACTTTGCGCCTTCAGGGCGCCATCACTCCCATGCAGCAGCAATCGGCGGGGCCATCCTGCCTTCTCGCCTGCCCCGGAAGGTTCCCGATTCCCGTTCTGCGAGGCCACGGCGTTGTACCTGAAAAGCATTCTGCTCATCGCCGCCAACCTGGGGCTGGTGGGACTTTTTATCTATCTGCTCCGGAAACCGGGGCGGCTGTCGTACTACCTCAACGGGCGCTGGTGGCTCACCTGGCTGTCGGTGGCGGTCATCACCCTGATGGACGAACTCACCTCGGTGTTTTACGCCCCGGCCGAGGCCTACCGCTTCATCGGCCCCGCCGCCATCATCTTTATCGCCTTCACCGCAATTTTCGTCCATTACATGACCACCCGGCTGGTGGAGATCGCCGAGATCCTGGAGCACCACGGTCTCATCGGCGGCGGGGTCTACTCCTTCTCTTACCTGGTCATGGGCCCCCTGGTGTCCTTCGTGGCGGTGGCCTCCATCATGGTGGACTACATCCTTACCGCCTGTATCTCGGCGGTGAGCGCGGTGCTGAACGCCACGTCGTTTTTCCACCTGCCCCAACCCATGGTTATCATTTTGGTCTTGATCACCATCTGGGTGGTGGCCGGGCTCAACATATTAGGGATTAAAGAGAACGCCCGGGTCACCTTCACGATTTTTATCTTTGCGAGCCTGATTTTCGTCACCCTGATTATCTCCGGCGTCCTGGCCCTGGACGGCGCCTCCCTGGGGCGGCTCAAGCAGGCTGCGGTCAAGACCGGCGCCGACCTGAACCCGGGCTCGTTTTTTCAGAGTTACCACATTTTTATCGCCCACATCGCCTTCTGCATCCTGGCCTATTCCGGGGTGGAGTCCGTGCTCCAGACCGCCGGCCTGGTGCGGAGCTGGCGGGAGATCAGCAAGGCCTATATCTTTCTGGCCCTTACCGTGGGCCTGGTGACCCCCATCGTGGCCGCCCTGGCCCTGTCCGCGCCCATCGATTTTCACCTGCATGAAGGCGACCTCATCACCCATTACGCCACCATCCTGAACGGCTTGCCTTTCGGGGTGGCGGTCGCGGCCCTGGCCAGCTTTGCCCTGATCATGGCGGTGAACACCGCGTTTGTGGCCTCCAGCGAACTCATCGAGCGGGTGGCTCACCGCTACGGCTTCCACTGGGTCACCGCCACCAACCGGCGCCAGTCCCTCTACCGCATCCACATCGCCAACGCCGTCTTCTTCTCCATCATCATCCTGATCACCTCGGGCAAGCAGGAAACCCTGGCGGACATGTACGCCCTGGGCCTCCTGGCCAGTTTTTCCATCAACATGGGGGCCCTGATCATCTACCGCTACTTCATGGGCACCAAAGAGGTGATCCCCTTCTACACCTCCCGCCTGGTCACCCTGATCATGTGGGTCATCTTTGTGAGCTGCTTCATCTTCCTGGCCATCTATAAGACCCACGGCACGATGTTGTGGGCCGCAGTTACCGGCCTGGTGCTGCTGGCGGGTTTCCTGGTGGCCCAGAAGCGGGCCCCGGAGATCGAGGAGATCGGCAAGGGCGACAACGAAATGGAGATGATATTGCACCTGGCCGAGTCCGCCGCCCCGGACGTGCACCTGGTGTTCAGACGCTCCCAGGATACGTCCGGCCAACCTCCGGAGGACAACGTCGCCTACGTCACCTTCTACTCCCCCCGGGCCGGCATCCCGCCCAAACTGGCCGCCAACCACTTCCGCCTGCCCCTGCTCAAGTTGAGCCTCTACCACCGCCTGGTGGCCCTGCTCCGGGTGGTGGAGTACGAGTTGGGCGACCGGCAGATCACCATCCACCTGGGGTGGCCCATGTCCTCCTGGCTGGACCGCATGGCCATCGGGGTCATGATCTTCAACATGATGCGCCTGCCCCGCCTCTTCCCCAATTTCAAGTTCATCATGAGCTACACCGACCCCACCGGCTCCGCCTCCAAAATCAACGCCGCCGCCATGAAATAAGCATATCAGGGACACCGATCCCCTAGGCTAACCTGACTCACGGGTCAGTTTTCGGGGGGCTAGCCCGCAGCATTAGCTTTACAAATTCTTTAAATCCTGCGAATAATGATAAAATTTCTTTATGACAGGGAATGTCTCTGAACCATCCGAATTCGCCGTCGTCCTCAGATAACGCCAGTGCGCCTCCGGAGGCGGAGCCCCGATGGGCGCAGAGTAAGCGGGCAATTCTCACCGACAAGATGAGTGAACCATCCGGCCGTTTTGGCGCCTACGTGCGCTTTTTCATCTGGGCCCTGGCGCTCGCGGGGTTATATCTGACCAGCCGTTACAGCCTCCCGCTGTTTCACGGTATCGCCGGGCTCTTCAGCGTCGTCATTGCCGGGGGCGTCTTTGCCGTCGCCTGGAATTCCCGGGGCTTTCAGGAAAACAACTACCTGCTCTTCCTGGGGATTGCCTACCTGTTCGTGGGCGCCCTAAACCTGCTCCACACCCTGGCCTACGGAGGTATGGGGGTCTTCCCCGGCTTCGGGGCCGATTTGCCCGTCCAACTGGGGTTTGCGGCCCGGGGCCTGGAGAGCGTCTCCCTGTGCCTGGCCCCCCTGTGCCTGGGTCGCCGCTTGAAGCCTTATGCGGTTTTTGCCGGTTATTCCCTGACCTTTGCGCTCATCACCCTGATGATCTTTGTCTGGCGAATCTTCCCCCTCCGCGTGGCGGCCGGGCCGGGCCTGGCGGCTCTTCAGCAAACCGCCGACTGTTTAGCCGGCGTCATCCTGCTGGGGGCCCTGGCCCTGCTGTGGCGCCGGCGGGAGGAGTTCGACCCCGAGGTGCTCCGCCGGTTGATAGCAGCCATCGCCCTGGCCATCGGCTCGGAGCTGGCCCTCGCGGTTTTTACCGGGGCGTCCGGCCAGGCCGGCGTGGTGGGTCACCTGCTTAAAATTTGTTCCCTCTGGCTGATTTACCAGGCCTTGATCGCAACGGGGATCAGGAGGCCATACCACCTGTTGTTCCGCAACTTGAAACTCGGTGAGGCCATGGTGCGGCAAGAGCGGGATTTTGCCGACAGCCTCATGGAGACGGCCCAGGTTATGGTGGTGGTCCTGGACCGCCAGGGACGCATCGTCCGTTTGAACCCTGCCGGCGAGAGGCTGACGGGGCATGCCCTGGCTAAGGTGCAAGGCCGCCTTTTCTGGGAGGTTTTCCCGGCTCCCGAAGCAGTTGACACCATGAAAGAGGCGTTTTATGATCTCACTGCCGGGGATTTTCATCAGGCCTATGAGAGTGATTGGGTGGCCAAAGACGGCGTTCGCCGCCTGATCGGCTGGTCCGCCACGGCCCACGTCGGGGAAGACGGGTCGGTTTCGCACGTGATCGGGACCGGCATCGACCTGACTGACCGGCAGGACGCGGCAATTCGCCTCCAACGGCTCCAGGCCGAACTGGCGCGTCAGGTCCAGGGAGTGAAGGCGCGGACCCGGGAACTGGAGGTCATCAAGGGGGAACTGGCCAGCGTAACCGAAGCGGTGTCTCACGGTCTCAGGTCGCCGCTCCGCTGGATCAGCGGCTTCTGCGAAGCCCTGGAGAACACCGCCGCCGGCCGGCTCGACTTTAAGGGGCGCAGGTATCTCCGCCGGTTGCGCCGGGCGATTCGGCAGACGGGGGAGCTCACCGAGGCATTGCTGCATCACTCCCGGTTGGCCCGGGCCGAAGTTAAGCGGCAAGAAATTGATCTCAGCG
>PEWM01000016.1:1787-5182 GCA_002779455.1 Deltaproteobacteria bacterium CG07_land_8_20_14_0_80_60_11 | reverse complement strand
CCGGCCACCGTGGCCCTGTTTGCCGGCAAATCCCCCTTAAGTCACCGGGTGGGGCTGAACCTTGATCCCAGCCTCAGTCCTTTGGGGGTGTGCACCTCCTCGGCCAGCGTGGGGCATTCCTTGAGCTTCGGCCGGGCCGACGCCGCCTGTGTCCTGGCCGAAAGCGCCGCCCTGGCCGACGCCGCGGCCACCGCTCTCGGCAACCGGGTGCAGGGTCCCGACACCATCGCCCCGGCCCTGGCGTGGGCCGCCGCCCTCCCGGACATCCTGGGCGCGGTCGTCATCGTGGGCGAGAAGCTGGGCGCCTGGGGCCGGGTGGAACTGGTCCCCTTGACCTGAGGGGCGCCTTTGCCGCGGCCCGATTTCTCTCGGCCGGGAAACATGATATAATAAACCACGGGGATAAAATGGGCTACCTAACCGGAGGTTATCATGGGGTTAGACGCCATCTGGCAACAAATTGCCATTACCAGTTACCAGGTGTGGGTCTGGCTGAAGTACGAGGCCAGCCTGCACCCGTTTATATTCCTGGGCGCCGTAATTGTTATCGTATCAGCCTGGGTCTTGTTTAGATCTGGGGTCAGAAGCAGATAGGGGGCAATTGAGGGACAGACGACCCGGGCAAAAACCCTCCGGGTGATCCCCCTTACCGTCGGTGGCAGACGGGGGCGCCGCCTCTCCAACCACGTGCTGCCGGGATAACGTTATCTGGGCCATCCTTTTTTATGCCGGTTTTTTGCTGATCATCATCCTCTTCTCAGAGGAGTTTGGCCGGGTACTAACCTGGCTCCGGGCTCTCCTCCAGCGCTCTCCCCGGCGCCGCATCCTCGTCTACCCCCTGCTCTTGCTGCTGATTGTGATCGCCGGGATCATCATCGTCACTTCCCTGATCAAGTTTGCCACCACCCTCACCTTTTCCTACGATTAGGGTTGCTGCCAAGTTGTGCACTCTGCGCTTCAGGTCACCGGAAAACCAGTTTTGCCAGAGGCTCTAGGTTTACGCGGTAAAACCCGGGGCAGCGCCGAGCCCTCCGAGCCCAAAAACCTGATAACGTCCACCTTTTTCACGGTGAAGGACAAGGTTATCGGGGTCGCCCCTTTAATCAAGGGGGGGCGCCTCCGGACCGGGGCGTGGAGCCTGGTTACCCCGGTCCGCCCGAAAATCCGCGGCCAGATTTGCCCGCTTTTTCCCCCGCCGCGTCCCGCCGGACTTCACCTTGACATTGGGTTTGGCTGGGTATAATAAAGGACTTGTGAAAAGCAAAATCATCTTCATCACCGGCGGGGTGCTGTCCTCCTTAGGCAAGGGCGTGGCCGCCGCGGCCATTGGCGCCTTGTTGGAAGCCCGGGGGCTGCGCATCACCTTTCAAAAGCTGGACCCCTATATCAATGTGGACCCCGGGACCATGAACCCGTTCCAGCACGGCGAGGTCTACGTCACCGAAGACGGGGCCGAGACCGACCTGGACCTGGGACATTACGAGCGCTACACCTCGGTTACCCTGGGCCAGGAGCACAACTTCACTTCGGGCCGCATCTATCACAACGTCATCACCAAGGAGCGCCGGGGGGACTATTTAGGCGGCACCGTCCAGGTCATTCCCCACATCACCGACGAAATCAAGCAGTCGATCATGCAGATCGCCCCCTCGGCGGATGTGGCCATCATCGAGATCGGCGGCACCGTGGGGGACATCGAGAGCCTGCCCTTCTTGGAGGCCATCCGCCAGCTCAAGGGGGACCTGGGCAAAGAAAACGTCTGCTACATCCACCTGACCCTGGTGCCCTTCATCAAGAGCGCCGGGGAGGTCAAGACCAAACCGACCCAGCACAGCGTCAAGGAATTGCGCTCCATCGGCATCCAGCCTGACATCCTCCTGTGCCGCACCGAAAAGGTCCTGACCCAGGACATCAAGGCCAAGATCGCCCTGTTCTGCAACGTGGAGCCCGAGGCGGTGATCACCGCCCAGGATGTGGACAACATCTACGAGATTCCCCTGCTGTTGCACCGGGAGGGACTGGATGACCGCTTGGTGGAGACGCTCAATATCTGGACCCGGGCGCCCCGCCTGGAGGTCTGGGAAAAGCTGGTGGCCCGCATCAAAAATCCCAAGGACCGGGTGGAAATCGGCATCGTGGGCAAGTACGTGGACCTGCGGGAGTCTTATAAAAGCCTGCACGAGGCCCTGGTGCACGGCGGCCTGGCCAACGAAGTCCAGGTGGCCCTCACCTACATCGACTCGGAACGGGTGGAGCGGGAAGGCCCCGAGGGTCTCCTGAGCCATCTCCACGGCATCCTGGTTCCCGGGGGCTTCGGGGTCAGGGGCGTGGAGGGCAAGATCCTGGCTATCCGCTATGCCCGGGAGCAGAAAATCCCCTACTTCGGCATCTGCTTCGGCATGCAACTGGCGGTCATCGAATTTGCCCGCCACCTGGCCAACCTCGCCTCTGCCACCAGCGAAGAATTTGACCCCGATGCCGAGCACCCCGTCATCTACCTGATGCGGGAGTGGTATGATTACCGCACCGACGCCATTATCCGCCGGGACCAGGCCGCGGACAAGGGCGGCACCATGCGCCTGGGGAGCTACCCCTGCGTCCTGACGGCCGGCACCCTGGCCGGGGCCGCCTACGGCGAGGCCAAGATCATGGAACGGCACCGCCACCGCTATGAGTTCAACAACCACTACCGGGAGCAACTGAAGCAGGCCGGCTTAGGGATCTCCGGCACCTCCCCCAACGGCGAACTGGTGGAGATCATCGAGTTAAGCGGCCATCCCTGGTTCCTGGGATGCCAGTTCCACCCGGAATTCAAGTCCCGGCCCCTGAAGCCGCACCCCCTGTTCCGGGACTACATCCGGGCCTGCCTGGAATATAAACGGAGCCTGAGCCAGCCGGGCGAGGAGATTTGAAATAGCAAAATTTCTGCAAAAGTCCTCCAATCTGTCATTCTGAACGGAGCGGAGCTTCGTTAAGAATCTCGGCGGTTAAAAACAGAGATTCTTCGCTACACTCAGAATGACAAATAATAGTCGTTTGATTGCTTTTTATTATAATAATTCACCATTCTTGTCACCCTGAGCGGCAGGCGAAGGGTCTCAAAAAGTATGGTCCGTCAATATCAATACTTCGTTTATATAATGACTAATAAATCCGGAACGTTATATACCGGTGTCACTAATAACCTTGAACGAAGAATTTATGAACACAAACATCATTTAGTTAAGGGATTTACTAATAAATATAAAATTGATAAATTGGTCTATTTTGAAGAGACCAATGATATTCATGCGGCAATCTCAAGAGAAAAACAAATTAAGGGGTGGCTGCGGAATAAAAAAATTGCCCTGATTGAATAAATGAATCCAGTATGGAAGGACTTATCTGAATAATCC
>PEWM01000016.1:1425-1766 GCA_002779455.1 Deltaproteobacteria bacterium CG07_land_8_20_14_0_80_60_11 | reverse complement strand
TGGCGGCTCAGAATGACAGGAAATTAGACATGAGTGGACAAAATAAAATGATCAGAAGCAAAGGGCCGCAGTCTATCCGATTTTATAAGCCGATTATTGAAGTCCTCAAAGAATCGGGGGGGTCTGGAACAGCCGCCGAAGTAATTGATCGCGTCATTGAAAAAATTGGGATACCAGAAGCAGAACAAGAAGTGACTCTAAAGAACGGGCAATCACGTGTCCGGTATCAAGTTCAATGGGCACAGCTTTATCTGGCATATGCTGGTTATATAGATGCATCCAAGCGCGATATATGGAGTCTCACGGAAAAAGGGTTGTCCACAGATACCATGACATTCGAT
>PEWM01000016.1:0-1411 GCA_002779455.1 Deltaproteobacteria bacterium CG07_land_8_20_14_0_80_60_11 | reverse complement strand
TAAAGAAATCCATAAGAGTTTTGTAAAGGAAAAAAAACCGAAAGAGCTTAGGAAGCCGCTGGTTGGGGAAACCGAGGAGGAAGAAATTGAACCTCCAGATCACCGCACCAGTTTGCTCAACCTGATCAAGTCGTTGCCGCCCAGCGGCTTTGAGCGCCTCAGCCAGAGACTTTTGCGGGAGTCCGGGTTCCAAAAAGTTGAGGTTACCGGGAAGACTGGTGATGGAGGTATAGATGGCTTCGGTATTCTTCAGGTAAACCCCTTTGTGAGCTTCAATGTTCTTTTCCAATGCAAACGTTATCAGGGAGCCGTAACCCCTTCGCAAATAAGAGATTTCCGCGGGGCCATGATGGGAAGAGCCGACAAGGGCATCATCATTACCACCGGCACCTTCACCCTCGAAGCCAAGAAAGAGGCTCGGAGAGATGGTGCGCCTCCCATCGAATTGGTTGATGGAGACACTCTGGTGCAAATGTTTGAACAGCAGCAACTCGGCCTTATACCGAGGACAACCTATGATGTGGATGAAAAATTCTTTGATGATTTTAAGAAATGAACCTCATACAGCTTATTTCCATAACCATGCACTTTAACTTGTCATTCTGAGCGGAGCGAAGAATCTCGCTTTTGGGGGTACTTGAGATCCTTCGCTCCGCTCAGGATGACAAAAAAAGCGACTCTCATCGAAATGATAGAATTGGCGAACAAAGTCCAAGTTGCCGACTTCTGGGTCGGCGCTGGCGACCTGGTGATGATCGCCGGGCCTTGCGTCATCGAGTCCGCCGAGCTTACCCTGGCCATCGCCCGGACCCTGAAGGACTACGCCGCCGAGCTTAATCTGCCGCTGATTTTTAAAGCCTCCTTTGATAAAGCCAACCGCACCTCGCTGACCTCCTTCCGGGGGCCGGGTCTGGTGAAGGGCCTGGAGATCTTGGCCCGGGTGAAAGACGAAGTGGGCCTCCCGGTCCTCTCGGACGTCCATCAGGTGACGGACGTCACGCCCGCCGCCGAGGTTTTGGACGTCCTCCAGATTCCGGCCTTTCTCTGCCGGCAGACCGACTTGCTGGTGGCCGCGGCCGCAACCGGCAAGGCGGTCAATATCAAGAAAGGCCAGTTCATGGCCCCCTGGGACATGGCCCCGGTGGTGGACAAGGTCTTTGCCACCGGCAACCGCCGGGTGCTGCTCACCGAGAGGGGCGCCATGTTCGGCTACAACAACCTGGTGGTGGATTTCCGCAGCCTCCCCATCCTGCGCAGTCTCGGGTGCCCCGTGGTCCTGGACGTGACCCACAGCGTCCAGCTGCCCGGGGGCAAAGGCACGTGCTCCGGCGGGCAAAAGGAATACATCCCCTTGCTGGCCCGGGCCGGGGTGGCCGCGGGGGTGGACGCCCTGTTCATGGAGGTCCACCCC
>PEWM01000276.1:579-5602 GCA_002779455.1 Deltaproteobacteria bacterium CG07_land_8_20_14_0_80_60_11 | reverse complement strand
CAAGGAACGTAATCCGAGGGGCCGATATGAATGTTGTTTCTTTCAAAGTCGACAGGCAGCAAGCACAGGACCGCTTCGGTTTTGGATTGTTTCTTGGTGGCCAGGCGGTCCCGATTGAGCATATTTAAAAAATCGGTATTGCCGCCGATGTTAAGCTGGTAAGTTCGGTCAGCCCGCAAGCCCCGCTGGCTGAACAGGTGCACCAGGGCGCGGTGTAAGATGGTGGCCCCCAACTGGCTCTTTACATCATCCCCGATCACCGGTATTCCTGCAGCATGAAACCTGGCCGCCCACCGCGGATCGGAAACAATAAAGGTAGGCATACAGTTGATAAAAGAGACGCCAGACTTGAGGCAGCAATCGGCATAATACCGGGCTGCCTCCTCAGACCCCACCGGTATATAATTGAGGAGAACCTCCGCCCCGGTTTCCTTAAGCACCTCAACAACAGACACGGGTTCCTGGTTCGCCACCACAAAGGTCTGTTCCGGCGGATAATTCAGCATATGGGGGGAGACGCCATCTAGCACAGGCGCCATCTGCACTCTAACTCCAGTGGGACTCATTCCGTCTATCAGGCGATAACAGCAATTGGGCAAGGCGAAGATGGCTTCCTCCACCGCTCGCCCTACTTTTCGCGCATCAATATCGAAGGCTGCGACTACCTCAATGGCTCCAGGCGCATAGCCGTTGATATCAGGATGCATGAGTCCGGTAAGCCCATCTTTTCCCTTCCCCGAAGTGCGCCGATAATATTCCACCCCTTGGATGAAAGCACTGGCGCAGTTTCCAACCCCCGCGATCGCAACCTTAATTTTTTGCATTGTTCCCCATCACCCACCCCTAAGTCGAGGTTCTAGTGCATTAAATTCGGATTCGGTTACCAAAATCAATCATAACGAAGATTTTTATAAGATTTTTAATTGGAGCCTTTCTTGTCAAAAACTGCGTCATTCGGAAGCGAAACTTCATAGTCGCCAACCGGCCCCCCCCGTTATCACTTCCTTGCGTTAATAGTTTTACAGTTAACACATGAACCACAAAATTAAAAAAAATTACTTAAAGATTTCCATAGATTATGTTGAGAAGGTTCTGCAAGGTTGCCAAATCGCTCTTGGTCAGACTATTGGTCGCTGTTTCTTGCACTTGCAGCACGATGGGAAGCAGCTCTTCCTGGAGCTTTTTTCCCTCTTTGGTTAGGAATATGGAATACCTCCGGCGATCGGTGGGCTGGCGAAAGATTAATCCCTTCCTCTCCAGGACATCCAACATCCGGGTGACATTGGGCTTGTCTTTGAAAAGTCTGTCGCCAATCTCCTTTTGAGAAATGCCTTCCTCTTCCCGAAGGACCCGCAAAATCCCCCATTGCTCGGGGGTTATATCAAATCCCCTATCCTTCAAGATCCGCTGCAGAGTTGACTTCATCTTCAAGGCGCTGCGATAAATGATGAAACCGATGGACTTTTCAATGGAATATTGCTCTTTCATTATGAATTAACTCCAATCTAGTTAATATTATAACTACTCTGAATAATCAAGAGAATTTTTTATGATCTATAATCATTAAAAATATTAGTATGTTATACTAGTACCATCAGGAAAATTTCTCGTGAGAACGAAAATTATTATAGTTTATAGACTAACCATTAAATTGTTAACAATTTTCTTGACAACCATGATTTGCTTGGTTTATTTATTGAACTAATAGGTCATTCCGCTGACTCAAAAGTCATTATGAATTTTGAGGCTCCTATTGGCTCTATGACCACTTGCCGCACTTACCGGGAAATCAAGAGACGGCCTGGAGGAGCGGATGATACGCCTGGATGACGTGTTGATGATCGTTTTGCTGCCGGGGCTCTGGTTCTTGGGGCTGTTGACCCTGGAGGGGGCGATCCGGCTGGGGATGCGCCTGTGCGGGAGAAGTTAATTGTCCTCCTGGCTTACTGGGTAAGAGTATACCAGGGAGAGCCCGGGTGCCGCGCCGGGGGGTTTTGAAACTTTGGGAAGGGGAGCCGCCCGATGTAGACGAAAGCGCCGGACCGCGGGGAATTCCGAGGACCGTTAGCTTCGGGGTTGAAGAGCCCTGACTGGAAACACCATCGAACGGAGGGGCTTCTATGCAGGTTAAAAAAATAAAGTTGAGGGACCTGCCTGTGTGGCCCCCCGTATGGGCATGTAGAAGTCCGGGGCAGGCCGAGGAAGGGGTGCTAAAAAATGTTGAAGTCATCCCTGGGACTGAGTTCTTAAAAATTGATGTGGAACATGCGCATAAAACCCGCATGGGGGTCATTCTAACCGGAGCTGATATCCTAAACATCCTGTTCCGTAAGCTAAAAGAGAATATCGGGAGACCATTGGCAGAGATAGAAGATTTAGAAATAAATTATTAAACCATCCTTATCGGTGGTAACGGTGGGCCCCGGTGTTTTCAGCCGTTTTCATCGGCTACCCCGGTTGGCCAAAATAGCTTGAAAAAGAGTGATCGGTGCAGTCATTATGGATTTATCTATCAAGTTTACCAAGAAAGAACTGGTAACCGCGTTCCGCACTAAGGAAATCCTGGCCGCGGCGCAGCGGGTGATGGAACTCCGGGGAGTCGAGGCGGCCACCATGGACGAGATCGCCGCGGCGGCGGGGGTGGCCAAGGGCACCCTTTATCTCTATTTTCAGGGCCGGGAGGACCTGGTGCAGGCCATCATGTCCCAGGTCTGCGAAACCCTCCTGCGAGATCTTGAGGCTATTGTGGAGTCCTCGAGTTACCCCACGGAAAAATTAGGTGCTATCGTAGCCTTACTCCTTAAGCATTTGGAACGGGAACGGGTCTGGTTTCCCATTTATGCCCGTAACTTACTTCGGGGTGAGCAAGGGGAGAAAGGGAGACCCCGTCCCTATATTCATGACCTGGAGGAGAAATTTGTGGCCCTGCTTACGCGCTTTTTTGCTGAAGGCAGCGACACCGGCACGTTCATTCAGGCCGACCCTCGACTTCTCGCTTTTTTGCTTCGGGGACTGGTGCGGGCCGTAGGCTATTACCAGATGTTGGGAAAGCGGGAAGACATCGTCCAAGAGGCCTTGCCGGTACTGGTAACCTTGCTCTCTTCCGGCTTGATGCGGCAGCCTGAGCCAACGGAGGCCCCTGCGACATGACTTCCCGAAATTCCTGCCGCCCCCTGCTGTTGGCCCTGACCATTTGCGGCTTGACGTCCATCTCGTCTGGGGCGGCCGACATCCCCGGTGCCATTAATCAGAAGGTCGTCGCCCCAAACAGCTCCTCCCCGGCCGGCGTGACACCCGGCACCCTGGACCTGAAGGAAGCCCTGCGCCTGGCCTGGAAGGCCAACCCCAATTTGCAGATCAGCCGCCTCCAGGCCCTCATCGCCGGCGAACAGGTGGTCCGGGCCCGGTCGGGGCTGCTGCCCCAGGTCAAAACCCAGGTGGGCCAGACCATTTACGATGATCCGCTGAAGTTTAACTTCATGGGCGGGGCAAGCTTTCCTCAGACCAACCGGAACTTCTGGAGCAGCCAGACCTCCGTGAACCAGTTGCTCTTCGACTTCTGGGGCACCCCGTCCAAATATATGGCGGCCATTAAGGGCCATCAGGCCAGTCTCCTGGATACCGCCCAGACCCGGGACAACGTCTTTCTGACGGTGGCCCAGGGGTACTTCAAAACCCTCCGGGCCAAGAAAATGGTGGAAGTGGCAGGCCAGGAGGTCTTCGACCTTAAAGAGCACCTCCGCATCGCCCAAGATCAATACCAGTTCGGCATTGTCACATTGAACGACGTGCTGCAGGCCAAGGTGTCCCTGGCCGATGCCCAGCAGCGCCTGATCGTGGCCGAAACCGACTTTATCGACCTCCGGTCGACCCTGAACAAGGTCCTGATGCTGCCCGTGACCGCCCCCACGGTCCTGAAGGATGAGCAAGTCGACCTCAAAGCCTGGGCCCTGGGTGATGCCACGGACATAGCCTTGAAGCACCGAAGCGACCTCAAGGCCTCCCAGGAGCGCATCCATGAACAAGAAAAGGTGGTGGTGGAGACCCGGGCCCAGTTCTTTCCCCAGTTTGGCGTCCAGGCGGGGCATACCTATCAGGTAAACAATAGCCTGCTGCACAATCACCAGTGGTTCGCCATCTTTGCCATGAACTGGAACATCTTTTCCGGGTTGGACACCAAGGCTGCGGTCTCCCAGGCCAAGCTCAAGGTGCAGCAACTGCAGGAGCAGCACAAGGACATGAATGAGCAAGTCCAACTGGATGTCCAGAACGCCTACCTGAAGATCAAAGAGACCGTGGACCGGATCAAGACCACGGAGACCGCGGTGACCCAGGGCGAGGAAAATCTGCGCCTCAACGAAGAGCGGTATAAAGAAGGCGTGGGGACCGCCACCGACGTTATCGACGCCGAAACCCTCTTGACCAAGACCCGGGTCAATTATTGGACCGCGGTGTACGACCATCAGATGGCCAAGGCCCAGATGTTATGGGCCATCGGGGCCATTAATACCCTTCTGCCCCAGGAGAAATCCCCGAATGTTCCGTAAGCCCTTGGTTCGGATCAGCGTCATCGTGCTGGTGCTCTTGATGATAGGGGCCGGCATCGGCTACTGGTACTACCTGCGTATCTTTGTCGGGACCGATGACGCCTATGTGTACGGCTATGTCGGCGTGATCTCGGCCCGCGTGCCGGGACGGGTAGCCAAGGTGTTGGTGGATGATAATGATTTTGTCGAGCCCGGCCAGGTCCTGGTGACCCTGGAACCCCAGGATTATGATGTAGCGGTGGCCCAGGCCGCCGGCAACCTGGGGCGGCTGCGCCAGGACATCGAACAGAACTACGTCAAGGTCTCCACCTCGCAGACCAAAGTGACCCAGGCCGAAGCCAACTTCAAGTTGGCCAGCATAGATAAAGTCCGCTATACCAACTTGTTTGAAAGACGCACGATCCCCAAGCAGACCCTGGACCAGGTGGACACCCGCTATCGGGTGAACGAGGCCGAAGTGAACAAGGCCAAGCGAG
>PEWM01000276.1:0-569 GCA_002779455.1 Deltaproteobacteria bacterium CG07_land_8_20_14_0_80_60_11 | reverse complement strand
ATCACTAAAAGGCAGGTGGAGGTGGGCAACTGGGTGCAGCCGGGGCAACCTTTAATAATGGTGGTGCCCTTGCATCATCCTCAGCTCTGGATCCAGGCAAATTACAAGGAAACGCAGCTCACCAACGTGTATATCGGCCAGCCAGCAGAGGTGGGTGTGGACACCTACCCCGGAGTCAAGTTCAAGGGGAGGGTGGACTCCATCATGTCCGGCACCGGCTCAGCCTTTTCCCTCCTGCCGCCGGAAAATGCCACCGGCAACTGGGTGAAAGTGGTGCAGCGCATTCCCGTCAAGATTGTGTTGCTGCCGCCCTTACCCGAAAACCAGCCGTTGCGCCTGGGCATGTCCACCGAGGTCACCATCGATACCCGCCAGCGCACCGGCCCTCGACTTTTACCGACAAAACGAGTAGGTGCCCTGGGCGGGAGTTTTGACCCCAAGAAAGTGCAACCTGCTGGTAATTAACAGGAGGGGAAATGTCCTTCAATGAAAGATTTGACCGGGTAATGGATCTGGCCATGTCCCTCAGGCGGCGCCGGAACCAAATGATCTCCCTGGCCGCCAAAGAC
>PEWM01000245.1 GCA_002779455.1 Deltaproteobacteria bacterium CG07_land_8_20_14_0_80_60_11 | reverse complement strand
GGGGTCAACCGGGTCATCCTCAGCGAGGCGTTGGGCCTGCCCCTGGACCACCTGTTCCGCCTGGACCAGAACTACGGCTGCCTCAACATCATTGACTATTTCCCCGACATGGCCGTGGTGCGCCTGATCAACGGCGGCGTCAACGGCGTGGCCGCGGCCTAGCATTTCCCCCCTTTCCACCGAGAAGGGAGGTTAGAGTCCGCCGAGCGGCCTTTTACCCTGCCTGATACCGAGCGCCCCTACAGGGCACGGCACGCCGTGCCCCTACAAAAAAAGTCCTCGTCTGGCGGTGTTCTGGTATTAATCGATCTCGAAAAATGCGGTTGAACTGCGAATAACCGCTTCCATCTTTTGAGCCCCCGCCGGCGACAGGACGGTCGGTAGATACCGGTAACTGAACCTGAGGAGGGCCAGGTCGTCCGTCCTGAGATCTTCTCTATCCTCGGCCTTGAGATCATAAGCCTCGAGAAATACCGGGTCAAAAACCAACCGCCGGAATTTGTCGAGGTCGTAAGCCAGGGTGGCAAAAAGGTCTTGTGTGTGGGCGTCGACCACAAGCAGCTCTGTCAGTCCGGCCTTAAGAAGGATCTCCAGCCATTCCCGGCGCCCCTGGTCATATTCGCCAAATCCCTGGTTGGCCATCCAGGAGGCCACCGTCCATTCGATCTCACCATTGAATCCCCGGCAATAATCCAACCGGCGGCAGAAGTAATGGTCCTCGACGCCGCCCGCGGTGAGCCGGCTGCCCATGGTGAGGGGAAAGAGGCGGCAGGCCGCCGGCCGATGGGGATAAACCGTACAGCCCTGCGCCCCCAGGAAAGGGCAACCGGTCTCCGGCGACCGGGAAATATCAAGGAAGACCAGGGGAAGATTGGAATTCGGTTCAATTTCCTGCCGGGTGTAACGCTGCCGCAATGCCGTGGAAGTGATCCCCAGGCCCTGTTTCAGACGCAGGAGGTCATAAGGGCTCAGGATGATGGTGGGGGTGCGGCAACACTGGTTGAAGCAGGGCTGTCCTTCATGGCAATGGAACGTGAAGCCGCTGTTTAGGGACAGGCCTTCCTGGTCTATCTGCTGGTAGAGAGACACCGTTTCCGGTGGATCGTCAGCCATTGAATCAGAGCCTCCGGGGTCAGAGATTTTTATCCTAAGCGGTGGTCAACCTGGCAGCCTGGGCCTCCAGCCTGGTTTCGGCAAGCCGCTTCCTTGCTTTACCAGGGTCTCAGGGTGAAGGCGCTGGAACCCTCGATGACCTCTCCCGGCCGCTGATTGGAGAGTCCCACGAACTGTTCGGCCCACTCCTTGATGATGTCCTTGCCGTGGGCATACCAGGTGAATGCCTTGAAATCAATGATCCTGATTTTTTTTACCTGCCGGTCGGCGAACATGGCCAGGGTGTCACCGGTGTCTGAATCCTTCATCCTGGCCTCGAAGGCCACGGTGCTCTCGGCGCCCGTGGCTCTTTCCATAACCCGGACCGCGGTGCCGCCGCCATAGGGGGCATACTCCAACACGCTGAGCGCCACATTGCTGGGAACCAGCTCCGTGAGCGCCAGTTCAAGGGTCAGGGAACCTTTCTGCGGGACATCCACCACCTGAAAACGCCGGTAAGGATCGTTACGAAAAGCGGTTTTGAATTCCTGTTGCATGTATTGCGCCATGGTGGCCAAATCTTCCTGCATCTGGCCCTGGCGGAAGTTTTGCGGCCACCAGTTGGACTGCAGGAGGTAATCGGTGTGCACCTTCGGGATATATATGCTCTTATAGCGCTTGAAATCTACGCCGTCCTTGAACCAGACCTTCTGGAAAGGGAGGTCTGCCCGCTGAGCCATCTGCGCCATGGGCACAAAACCGGCGCCCGTGGAAGGGGCCGCCTTCAACGCCGCGCAGCCGGTCATCATCAGGCTGAGTCCCAACGTGACTGCTATCAGAGTTTGTAACACGCCCTTACTCTCCTCTGCATCAATCCTTGCGGTTCATCAGGGCCGCCAGGTAGCCGGCGCCGAAACCGTTGTCGATGTTGACCACCGCCAGGCCCGCGGCGCAGGAGTTGAGCATGGCCAACAGCGCCGCCAGGCCGCCGAAAGAAGCGCCGTACCCCACGCTGGTGGGCACCGCGATCACCGGCCGGTCCACCAGCCCCGCCACCACGCTGGGCAGCGCCCCTTCCATGCCCGCCACCACGATGCAGCAGGTGGCCTGGGCCAGCAGTTCCTGGTGGGCCAGGAGGCGGTGCAGGCCGGCCACCCCCACGTCGTACAGGGCCTCGGCCCGGTGGCCCATGATTTGGGCGGTGACCAGGGCCTCTTCGGCCACGGGGATATCGGAGGTTCCGGCCGAAATCACCAGGATCAAGCCCCGGCCCCGGTCGGGGACTTCTCCCCGGCTGAGGGTCAACGCCTGGGAATCGCAGTGATAGCGGGCGTTGGGGAAGTCAAGTTGCAGCGCCGCCGCCGCCTCGGGGGCCAGGCGGGTCACCAGGACGTGGTCGGCCCGGGCGCAGAGCGACGTGAGGATGCCCCGGACCTGCTCCAGGCTCTTGCCCGCGGCGAACACCACTTCGGGGAAACTCTGGCGGAGCTGGCGGTGATGGTCCACCCGGGCGAATCCCAGGTCTTCGAAGGGCAGGGTCCGGAGGCGCTCTACGGCTTCGGCCACCGGCAGGCGTCCGGCCTTAACCTCCTCCAGCAACTGCTGCAGAACTTTGCTATCCATGGATCATTCCTTAACTGAGACCGGCGCGAAAGTCAAATTTATACAAGGGGGGGCGGACTGGGTTTATATCATACAATTTATGGATCGCGACCCTGCCTCGTCCTCCCTGAAAATCACCTACTGGGGCGCCAGTTTTCCCTCCGGGGTCACCCGGAAAGAGCACCCCCCCCAGGCGACCCGGCGGCCCAGGAAACTCACGAGCCAGAGTCCGAAGGCGAGCAGGTCTTTCAGAGGCAGGAGGGCAAAGGCCCACAGGGGCAGGTCGCCCCTGAGACAGCGGCGCCCGGAGAACCCGGCCAGGGTTCCCCGGAGGATCAGGGTGGCCGCCGCCAGACCCCAGGCCCAGGGGGCCAGGCCCGAACCCAGGAGGATGGCGAGGCTGTACATCAGGGCGTGGGTGATGCCGTAGGCCAGATAACCCGCCGGGCGGCAGACCCGGTAGGTGCGGGCCCAGCGGAGCTGGTGGGCCAGATAATCCGAGAAACTCATCTCCGGGTTGTTGGTCTCCACCACGTAAGGGAGGATTTTTACCTGAAGCCCGGTCTGGGCGACCCGGAAGCCCAACTGATAGTCGTCCGCCAGGAAGTCGGCCAGGGGAGCCAGGCCGCCGATGGCGGCGAGGGCCTGCCGGGTCAGGGCCATGGCGGCCCCCAGGGCGAAGCGAATGCCCTCGACGTAGTTGGCGACCGCTACCGAAGGGATGAAATCGGCGGCGATGGTCAGGGCCTCCAGCCAGGAGCCCAGGGTGCGGCTGGGGCCGGCCCGGTAGGGGCAGCTTACCAGGCCCACCCCCGGCTGCCGGAAGGCCGCAGCCACCTGGGCTAAGTAATCGGAGCCCACCTTGACATCCCCGTCGGCGATCACCAGGAGGTCATACCGGGCCCGGGGCATAAGCTGGCGCAAGGTGCTGATCTTGGGGTTGAGGCCCAGGTCTTCCGGACAGATGACCACCGAAAGGTCGCACCGGGGATGGGCCCGGGCCAATTCCTGGAGGAGGGCCAGCACCGGGTCATCCGGGTCCCGCACCCCAAAGAGCACCTGGTAGGGGTGGTAACCCTGGGTCAGAAAGCTCGTCAGGCATTCCCGGGAGAGGGGTGAAAGACCCTTGAGGGGCTTGAAGACGGTGATGCCGGGGCCGGTTTCGACCGGCGGGGCCGAGGAAGAGGGGCGGAAAAATCGCCCCAGGGAGACCAGGGCCAGGAACTGGTAGCACCAGGCCGCCGTCAGCAGGAGAAAAACCAGATACGTCATGGCGCCCATCAGGTTTCAGGTCGGCGCCGGCTCAAGCCCCGGCGTGGGCCGCCCAAGGTCATGGAGTAAACTGCCCGGCAGGGCCCTACCATCATACCATCTCCCCGGAAAAAAGACAGCCGTCGCGCCTGAGCCGTTTGCTCACCCGTAAATCATGAAAAATTTCTCCCCCCTCACCCTCGCTGGGGGGAGAGGGTGAGATGGGCAGCCTGGTGAAAGCTTTTCCGGGCAGTCGCTCATGAGCCTGAGGCGGGTAAATTTTTACTGGGTACGCATACAGCCTCGGGGAGGTTGATCTCCAGGGCCTGCAAAATTTCCGTTTGGGCGGCCGTGGGTTTGGGGAGGCGCGAGATCCGCACCTCGTTGGTCAGCCATTGGTGCGAAAAGCCTGCTCTACTTTGCTAAGGTCTTTATAACGCCCACTAAGGTAATTTGTTGTACCCCGAATTGCTCAGACAGAATGCTTATTTGTTCTGGAGCTGTTGTAGTATCATTGGTATTGTCATCGAACACCCGAACTGCTACCGGAGCGCCGTAAATATCGGTAAGCAGCCCGATTACTATTTGCGTCTTGCCTGGTTTTTTATCACGATTGTAACCATACTCGGCCAGTTCATTGCCGGTTCCCTCCAAATAGGAGGAGGTTACATCATAGAAAAAAAGTTGCGGAGCCGATTGACTTGAATAACGACGGCTAAAAAGGAGTATAACGATTTTTTCCTAAGGCAGCAGTAATGCCGGGACGGCCGCACCAGGTTTTGGCGACAAACAGGGCCCCGAAGGCTGGGCCTTGCCAAGAGCAGCAGGAGTCTTACAGAAGGCCAACTCATCCAGTTCTCCCTTAAGGGCTCGCCGCAGGATATCAATCCTTTGGGGAGGAAGATGGGACAGGTTGGCCAGGGTCACCTTGACGATCCTTTTGCCTTGGCGCCGCGCTTCCCGCAGCAAGATGGCAGGAGGGGAGTTACGGTTGGGCACAACATCTATATACATGGGTTATAATTATATTGAGAATCTCTGCTTGTCAAGCTTTTAATTGTATTTACATGGGTACAGAATCAGGCCCCAAAAAACCCCTTTATTCCCTAATTATCAATACGTTAACCTGCATTTTGCCCAGAAAAAGTGAGGAACTTCCGTTATTTACTTGGTGTCCCAA
>PEWM01000153.1:343-5280 GCA_002779455.1 Deltaproteobacteria bacterium CG07_land_8_20_14_0_80_60_11 | reverse complement strand
GTGCCTTGACGGCGCGCCTGGGCGCCGACCCCGGCGCGGTAGCCCGGATACAGGCCCGCCTGACTCCCGTGCGCCGCCAACTGCGCCGCCTGGACCGTCTCACCTGGGAGACCGGCCAGGTGAATGGCCGGGAGAATTTCCAGTGGCTCATCTCGAGCTCGGATTTTGCCTCGGACCTTACCGCCTACGAACAACGCCTGACGGCTTTCCTTCAGGAGGCGGCCCAACGTCCCCCTGCCGCTGATGGCCGGGTGCGCCTGGGGTTTGCCGGCATCCCGCCTATCTTGACCGACCTGTGGCCCTACCTGGAGGAACTGGGCGCCGCCGTGGTTTACCACGAATTTCCCCGGCAATTCAGTATGCCCTTTGCGAGTACGGACCTGGTGGAGCAATACCTGCGCTATACCTACCCCTACGACATCGGGGGCCGCCTGGCGGACCTGCAGGGGGCCGTGGCCACCCGCCGCCTGGACGGCCTGGTGCATTACACCCAGAGTTTCTGCTTCCGCCAGATGTTCGATCAATTCCTCCGGGATCACCTGGATGTGCCCCTCCTGACCATCGAAGGGGACCGCCCCACCCGGCTCGATTCCCGCACCCGCATGCGCCTGGAGGCCTTCGTCGATGTCCTGCGGCCTTAATTTCTTGAGGGAGGGGGCCAGGGACGGCAAGTCCCTGCCCTTACCAAAGAGTCCCTGGCCCTCCCCCCAAAAACTGGCCTACGGCCTGGACTTCGGCAGCCGGGCGGTGAAGTTGGTATATGCCCGGCCGCAAGGGGGCTGGGGGCGGCGGAAGTTGGACAGCATCAGTTTCTATCGGGATTATCTGGTGCGGGTTAAGGGGGAGGTGCGGATCGATTGGGGGCGGTTGGGGCTGGCCCCCCCGGAGGCGTTGGTGGCCACCGGGTACGGCAAAAATCTTCTTAAAGCCCATTTCCCCACCATCACTGAGATCCGGGCCCATTTTCTGGGGGCCCGGTTCGTCACGGGCCTGGACCATTTCATCCTGTTGGAGATGGGGGGCCAGGACACCAAGGTCCTCTATGTCCGGGATGGCCGGGTGTTCGATTTCCTCACCAACGACCGCTGCGCCGCGGGCACCGGGCGCTACCTGGAAAATATGGCCCGGTTTCTCAAGATGCCCCTAACGGAATTTGCCGGCTGCTGGCAGAACCCGGTGGACATCTCCCAAACCTGCGCCATCTTCGGGGAGACCGAACTGGTGGGTTACCTCCTGGAAGGGGTGGAACCTGCCCGGATCGCCGCCGGGGTCAACGCCTCGGTGGCCCGCCGGGCCCTGGCCATGCGGCGCCGCTACCGCTGCCCCACCCTGGTCTTTGTGGGGGGCGTAGCCAAAAATCGGGCCGTGGTGAAATTTCTGGAGAACCAGGGCAATTTCCAGGTCAGGGTGCCGCCTTATCCCCAATTCAACGGCGCCCTGGGCTGCGCCCTCGAGGCGGGCCGGGTCCCGGCTCGGGAAGGGCCATGAACCGCCTGGCCGAATCTGATCCCCTGGCCCGGGCCCTGAGGCGTCTGGTGGGAGCCGAGGCCGGTTTCCGGCCCCCGGCCGGCGAGGTGTGCGTCGAACCGCTGCCGTCGTCCCGTAAAGTCCTGCGCTTCACCTTCCCTGAGGGAGACTATTCGGTAGTGGGAAAATTCTTCTCCGCCTATCCCCCCCAGGCCTCCGCGGATTTGAGCCTGGCCCGGGAATATGACCACTATCTGCAGCTCCCCGCCCTGGGCCTCGGAAATGGCGGCGGCCTGGCGCCCCGGCTCCTGGGCCGCTGGCCCGAGCGGTCCCTGGGGCTGCTGCTGGAGGCCGTCCCCGGCCCGGACCTGGATCATCTCTTGCTTAAGGCCTGCGTTCACGGAGCCCCGGCGCCCCTCTTCCGGGGCCTGGAAAAATTGGCGCACTTGCTGGCCTTTTTTCACTCCCGGCCGGTCCCGGCTCTCCCGGTCTCGCCCGCTCCCGCCCTGGCTTACCTGGATAAGGTGATGGCCCAGTTGCGGGAGGCCGGGCTGTTGACTGGCGAGGACCGCCTGGCCCTGGAGAGCGAGCGCGCCGCCTGGGAGCCTCGCTTGCAGAATTCTCCCGACCGGCAGGTGCTCATTCACGGCGATGCCACCCCCATGAACTTTCTCTTTCCCAACGGCCGGGCCGTGGCCCTGGACCTGGAGCGCCTTCGAGGCGGCGACCGCCTCTGGGACCTGTCGTGGGTGGCCGGGGAACTGAAGCATGCCTGGGGCTGGCGCACCTCGCACCTCAGCGGGTCCGAAGGGGCCATCCGGCATTTTTTCCGGATGTATCTGACGGCCGCGGGTCTTGATCCCGCTTTGACTCACCGGCTCTTCAGCCTCAACCCCTTTTACATGGCCCTGGCGGAGCTTAGGATCGCCCGGAACCTCTATCTCACCCGGGACTACCGCCGGGAACTGGTGGCCGAGGCCAGGCGCTGCCTGGCGCATGGAAGGAGGCTCTAACCCATGAAAACCGTTTTGATTATCGCCGGCTCCGACCCGGGCGCCGGGGCGGGCCTGCAACAGGATTTGAAGGTGACCACCCTCCTGGGGGTCTATGGCCTCACGGTGGTCACGGCCCTCACCGTCCAGAACAGCCAGGGAGTAACCGCGGTCCACCCGGTGGCCCCCGAGGTGGTGGCGGCGCAGCTGGAGGCCGTGCTGAGCGATTTTCCCGTGGCCGCGGTCAAGGTGGGGATGCTGGCCACGCCGGCGCTGGTCCGCACCGTGGCCGAAAGGTTGAAGGGTTTAGACGCTCCCCTGGTGCTGGACCCGGTGCTGGCCGCGGGCGGCGGCTTCCCGCTGCTCACGGCCGACGGCATCTCCATGCTGACCGAAGAGCTGTTTCCCCTGACCCACCTTCTCACCCCCAACGCCCCGGAAGCCGCCCGGCTGGCCGGGTTTGAGGTAAAGACCCCCGGAGACCTGGAAGAGGCGGCCCGCCGCCTTCAGGCTATGGGTCCCCGCTGGGTCCTGGCCAAAGGCGGCCACCTCTCTGGGGAGCCGGTGGACGTGCTCACCGACGGGAGAAACGTCTACCACCTGCCCGGCGTGCGCCTGGCCGCGCCCAATCACCACGGCTCCGGCTGCCTTTTGGCCTCAGCCTGCGCCGCCGGCCTGGCCCAGGGCCTGTCGGTGCCGGAAACGGTGAACCGGGCCCGGAAGCTCACGGCCCAGGCCCTCAAGTACGGCCTGCCCCTGGGCCGGGGCGCCGGCCCGGTGAATCCCTACGCCCCCTTCGCCCGGGACCTGGCCCGCCTGGAGGTCCTAACCGCTTTGCAGAGCGCCGCAGCCCGCCTGGAGAAAGAAGGCATCGAGCCCCTCATCCCGGAAGTCATGTCCAACCTGGGGTACGCCACCCCTTACCCGGCGGGGCCCCAGGACGTGGCCGCCTTCCCCGGGCGGATTATGCGGGGGCCCCAGGGCCTGCTGATCCCCGTCCCGCCGGCCTTCGGCGCCTCCCGGCACATCAGTGCGGTCATCCTCACCGCCATGACCACCCACCCGGAGCTCAGGAGCGCCATGAACGTGAAATTTTTCGAGGGCCTGGATGACCTGGCGCCCCTGCTCCACCTGCGGGTGGCCAGCTTCGAGCGCGGCGCCGAACCCCCGGAGGTCAAGGCGAAGGAAGGCAGCACCCTGGCCTGGGGCGTGGCCTCAGTGCTCAAACCCGGGGAGCCGCCCCCCGACCTGATCTACGACCGGGGCGAATGGGGTAAGGAACCCATGATCCGCATCCTGGGACCCACCCCCTCGTCCGTGGCCGAAAAAGCCCTGGCCCTGAAAAACGCCCTGCAAGCAGGAGGGAAGCTGTAGGAGAATAAGAGAGGGGGCTAATACCAGGTTACTCTCAGAAAAGTATTTTCAGGTCCGGAGAACGGTTTTCCAAGGCACTAAAATCCGTAGGGCGCGTCTCACGCGCCATTCTTGGTGCGTGAGTCGCACGAAAGAAAATTACCATTTTGAGGGTAGATTGATATAAGGGCTTTTTGTAAGTGGCCCTTAACCCCTTCCCCCAAAATCGACCTTACTTCTCCGTCAGGATAGCCCGGTAGAGGCCCAGGCCCACCAGGAAGTCGGCCACCGCGATCATGATATCCGGGAAGGTGGTGAGCAGCAGCCAGCCGAAGAAGTTAGCGCCCGGCATGACCTTCACCTGGCCCGCCAGGGTGGCGGCCAGGGAGTAATCCGCCATCATGATGACCCCCAGGAAGACCAGAAAGCTGTTGAGCAGAAGACCCAACAGCGCCGTGCCCCGGAACCGGAACAGGGCACTCACCAGCACCAGGTCGATCAGGGAAAAAAGGTTGGGCCACAGATACGTTAGGTCGTTCGGGGGGTGAATCCGGTAATGCAGCAGGGTGGCGCCCACGGCCAGGGACACCAGGGCCACCCAGAGGGCGGGGCGTTGGGTGGTCATGGGGTTCACCCTAAAACTTCACGGAGTAGCCCAGCAGGAACACCAGGACGATGGCGATGGCGTGCAGGATAAGCCAGCCGGGCCGGGGATAAAGAATGTAAGGCAGCCAACGATTCATTGATTACCCTTTCAGAAATGCCGCGGTCAGGCGCCCGGCGGCGTAGACCAGGGTAACCCCCAGGAAATGGACCACCCACCATCTTAGCGACAGAAATTGCCAGCCTTTTCTCATGGACTTACCTCATACGAAAATAGCGATCAGCAGTCAGCTATCAGCAAAAGAAAAAAGCACGGATTGACAGCGATAATCCCCAAGGGTGCGCCCCGCGCCCCATTGCTTTTGCCAGGAACAGCCGGGGGCGGCTGTTCCACATTCACTTTGCCGAACAATAAGGCATTTTCGGGAAAATCACCGCTCTTGTGACTTTTTAAAACTAAAAAATTGCCAAGATCAAGTTACTGCAACGGTAATTTAGTGACAATTTTTTCTGTTTTGACCG
>PEWM01000153.1:0-311 GCA_002779455.1 Deltaproteobacteria bacterium CG07_land_8_20_14_0_80_60_11 | reverse complement strand
CGGGCGATGCGCTCGCGCTCACTGAGCGGGCGCCCGGCACGCGGGTCCACGGCGATGCAGGCGCCCCGCTCGTCGATCTGCGTGTGGATCTGGCCGCGGGCAAAGCGGTTGGCCTTGAGATGCGGCGCATCGAGCAGGCCCGCGGTCACCGCGCGGGCCAGGGTCGATGGGTCGGTCAGCGGATCGGCCACGCCTGGCCCGGTCCGCCCCCGCGCGGCAGCGGGGGCCAGCCCCCGGATGGCCTCCAGCGTGACCTGCGCTTCGGCGATCAATTCGGCTTTGCGCGCCTGCACCCGTGGATCAAAAACCAT
>PEWM01000102.1:12684-42269 GCA_002779455.1 Deltaproteobacteria bacterium CG07_land_8_20_14_0_80_60_11 | reverse complement strand
ACCCACAGTTTCAACGATATGGTGACGGGCCTCAAGGAGCGGGATTTTATCAGCAATACCTTTGGCCGATACGTGGACCAGGAGATCGCCCAGAAACTGATGTCACGCCCGGAAGCCAGCCGTTTAGGCGGGGAAAAGCGGCAGGTGGTCATCATGTTCTCCGATATCCGGGGTTTTACGCCCATTGCCGAGGCCTTGAGCCCCGAGGCCACCATTGAGCTGGTCAACGGTTATTTTTCCCGGATGGTGGAGGTGCTGCGCCGGCATCACGGGATTATCGTGGATTTCCTGGGGGATGCGATCCTGGCCTTTTTTGACCCTCTGGACGGTCCCCTGGCCCCGGTGGGGCGGGAGGCGTTGCAGTGCGCCCTTTCGATGCAGCAGGCCATGCTGGGCGTCAACCTGGCTGGGATCGGCCAGAAATTGCCGCCTCTCCACATGGGGATCGGCCTCCATGCCGGGGAGGTGGTGGTGGGGAATATCGGTTCGGAAACCCGGGCCAAATATGGCATCGTGGGGTCCGCGGTGAACCTGGCCCATCGCATCCAGGCCCAGGCCCGAGGCGGGGAGGTGGTGATCTCCGCGGCCGTGTACCGGCTGGTCCAACCGGAGGTCAGGATCACCCGGGAGTTTGAGGTCCGGCTCAAAGGGATTCAGGACCCCGTTACCCTTTATGCCGTGGGGCAGTTAACCACCTCTTGATCTTGCCGGAGGGTGGGTCGCAATGCCGCGAGGCGGCTTCAAGTTTCATGGGCAGAGGTTACCGCTCCGGCCGGGGATTAGGGCTTTGGGGTCAACCAGGGGCGCATATCGATCAGGCGCACATGCTGATCCACGGCCCGAGACCGGAAGCTGGGGTCGGAAAGTAAGGCAAAATATGCCCTCCCGGCCGTAAGATGCTGGATCTGCTCATCAAACGGGGCGAAAAACGGGCAATAAATCCGTTCGGCCAGACCCGGGGAGGCGCCCTGAAGGTGCGGCCGGTCATAGGGAAAGAGCCAGAACCCGCCCTTCAAGAAGGCCGGGGTGAAATGACGGTCATCGACGATGAGCCAGGCGATGCCGTACTTCCGACAGAAGGCCACCACCTCCTGGGGGTCGGCGGCGTAGTAGGCCCGGAAAAGATCCGCCAGACGGGGCTGCAGTTTGGCCCAGTAACCCCGGCTCCAGGGGTGGGCCAGTTCATAGGTGGCAAAGGCCCGGCGTTGAGCGAAGGTGGGGATGGTGTCCATCAGGTTGGGGTGGCCGGCGATGAGGGCATCCTGGTCCGTTTCGGCCAGGGCGGCATAGACGGCGCGGTAGGCCGAGTAATCTTTGAGCCCGACTCCCTCGAGGCGCCAGGCGCCCAGGGATGCTGCCGCCACCAGGGCCAGGATCGCCAAATATCGGGGCCAGAGCGAAACCCGGAGCGCCGTCTGCACCCCCAGGGCCAGCACCAGGGTATAAAAGAGGTTCACGGTGTACAGGAGATAACGGTCGGGGACGAATAACTTCAACAGGAAGAGCCGGGCCAGGAAATAAAGCGCCAGGGAGGCCAATCCCAGGTACCCGGCGGGTTTGAGCGTTTGCCGCCAGGTGGGCCAGTCCAGGCGCCGGAGTCCGGCCACCCCCAGGGCCAGCAGACCCGCGCCGGCCAGGCCGCCGGCCACCGGCCCCCACTCCCGAAACGGGAGGATGAATTCCCAGGGGCGGATGAGTTCCCACAGGAGCGAGGGTTCCGGCAGGAATTGGTAACGGCCATGGGCGTAAAACTCGGGGTGATTGACCATCTCCTGGGCGCTCACCAGGGGTCCGTAGCCGCCGGCGCTGAACTGGAGGTTCATCGCACCTACCAACACGGCTCCCAGGCCCAGAAGCAAGAAGTGGGCGGCCTGAGCCGGGAAGGGCGGCGGGCGGTCCCGGCCCAGGCGCGCCAGCAGCCAGGCCAGCAGCGCCGCCAGGGCCGCCACCATGAAAATGTAAGGGATGAACAGGGCCTGGAGCAGGAGCGCCCCGCCCATGACCCAGGGTCGCCGGGACTGCCAGCCCAGCCAGAAGAGGGCCAGGAGGGGGGCGGCGAAGGACCGGGACAGACCCCCGGACAGGTTGTCCAGAAAGAAGGGCATCAGCCAGAAGACGGCTACCATCATCCACCCCAGACGGCGGTCTGCCAGGCGGGTCCCGATCCTGAAGAGGCAAATGCCCAGGAAGACGAACAGGAACCCGGGGAGGAACTTGGAAAAGGCCAGGGGGGACACCCACCAGGAGGCCACCCAGTAGAGGCCCTTTACGCCCCAGGGGACGTAGGCCCTTGCATAGCCGGTAAGGAAGTCGCCCCGGAATAATGCCGGGTCCTGCCATTGCTGCATCCAGTAAATCTGCTGGCGGACGTCATCATTAATGACCAAAGGATTGGCCAGGGCCTGGAAGTGCGCCAAAACGAAGACGGCCCCGGAAATCAGGGCCACCATTATTTCGGGCCAGAGGTCCCTGGCCCACCCTCCCTGGTGCTCCACGGTTTCAGATAGGTTTTTCAAAGACGCGGAAGACCTTGTAGCGCTGGCCGCCCAGGGCCAGGATAACCTTGATCCAGTGCTTGAGGTTGGCCGGGACCAGGGAAAGATCGCAAAAATCCCAGGGAGTGTGCTTCACCAGGTGGATATAGGCGCGCAGGACCATGGCCAGATGTAGGCGCCGCCGCTGGTAGGGCTGGCTGACCCCCACCACCATGGCCCGGATCTTGCGGACCGGCCGGTACTTGGCCCAATAGAGCAGGCGGAGTTTGCCCCAGAGCGTCAGACGCCCGTTTAACTTCCGGATGAGGGGATTGAGGTCCGGCAGGCTGATGCCGAAACCGGCCACGCGGTCGTCGTCCAGGAGAGCAAAAGCCATTCCCGGGCGTAAGCAGGGTTTGACCGTCTCAAACATATCATCGAACTGGCGCCGGGTCAGGGGCACGTGGCCCCAGTTGGGGGCCCAGGCCGTATTGAACAGCTCGAAGACCTCGTCGGCGCGGCGGTCGACTTCTTTGGGGTCGTAGGTCACGATCTCGATGTCCTGCCCGCGCATGATCTCGTCATAGCGCCGCTGCATGGCCTCCAGGTCCACCTTCCGGTTGGTGATCTTGTAGGCATGCCAATCCATGGCCTGGACAAATCCCAGGGAGGTCAGGAGGTCCTGGTAATAGGGCGGATTGTGGGTCTGGAAGATGACCGGCATGGAGTCAAACCCCTCCACCAGCAGCCCCATCTCATCGTAGATGCCGAAATTCAAAGGTCCGACCAGGCGGGTCTTGCCACGCTCTCGCAGCCAGGCGGCCGCCGCCTCGAACAGGGCCGCGGCCACGTCCCGGTCCGGGATACACTCGAAGAACCCGAAGAAGCCGGTTTCCGGGCCGTGACCGGTGTCATGGAGCCGATTGATGTGGGCGGACAGGCGCCCCACCGGCCTGCCGTCTTGGCAGGCCAAAAAATACCGGGCCTCGCCGATCTCAAAGAAGGACCCGCGCCGGGGATCCAGAAACTGGCGCTGTTGGGAGAGAATAGGGGGCACCCAGTAAGGGTCCCCTTGATAGATGCGCCACGGCAGGCGGAGAAATTCCCATAAAGACGCGTCATTCTGAACGGGAGACACCGTAATCTCCCCGCTTGACTTCATCAATGGACCTCTTACTCGGATTTGCGCAGAACGATGCGAGCCTTCAAGCCTTCTTTCAAGTCCAGATCGGGGTTGGGGACGGTTAACTCGACTTCATAGTAGGCAGGCGTGTCCGGGCCACTGGCGATTGAGGACCAGGAAATGCGGCTGACCTTGGCCTGGAATTTTCGCCCCGGCAGGGCGTCCAGGGTCACCTCGGCCGGTTGGCCGATTTTGACCTGAAGGGCCTCGATTTCAAAGGCCTGGGCCCGCAGAAGCATGGGGTCCATCACCCCCACTTGAAAGGCGGCCGGCAGGGGTGACAGTTCGGCACTTTCCCGCATCTCGGGGTTGACCCAGATGACGTAGCCGCTGATGGGAGCCTTCAGGCTCACTTCCCGGGGAATCAGGCCGGATTTCACGGAAGTGCCCAACAAGTTACTCAAGACCTCCTGGTCTTGCTGGACCAGTCGGCGGTCCTTTTTCAGCCTCTCCTGGAGGGTCGCCTCCTCCCTTCCCAGGAACTGCAATTCTTCGTTGGTCTGGGCCAGGCTTTGGGATGGCGCTAATTTTTTCTGGACCAACTGGGTGAGTTCCCGTTGTTTGTTCGTCAGGGGCACCATATTCCGCTGCACTTCCGCCAGTTTCGTCTCCATTTCGGCCAGTTGCGGCGGCGAGAGACGCTGTTGGATCGCCATCAGCGATTCCGGAGCCAGGCGATAAGTCGCCAGGATCTTTCCTGCTTCGACCCGCTGTCCGGAGTGGGCCCGCAGGGAAGTAATAATTCCTTTAAAGGGCAAATCGATTCGCCGTTTCAGGGAACAGAATATTTTACCGTTAAAGATTATTTCCGACTCCCCGTTTGAAGGAGGAGTGGTGGCCTGAGTAACCGGCGCCTCTCCGGCGAATCCCGCTCCCGGAATGCATAATCCCAGGTAGATGGCCAACATCCAGCCCCCTAAGGCCGCCCACTTACTTCTGCCAAGAGTTCGCATCCACATATGAATAACCTAAGTCTCCAGAATTTTCCCGAAGCTTCAGAATTGCCTTGTCATTCGCCAGGCCTCGGACCAGCATCTCCTTTTGGGCGGCCAGAACCTCCTTACGACTATCCAGAACGATCGTGAGGGGCGCTCCCCCGGATTGGTAGCGGACATCGCTCTGGTGGGCCTTGAGCCGGGCCAAGTTTTCGAGGGCCTGGGCATTTTTCAGGGCCAGGCTTTTTTCTTGTACCCCTCCCAAAAGTTCGAACCACTTATCTTCCAAACTACTCTCTTTTTCCGCTTTTTTGGCCCCAATCTGCTTCAAGACGGCTTTTTGCCGGGAGACGTCGCGGACCCGTTTGAATCCATCCCACACCGGGATCTCGAGACCGAAGCCGACATAAAGGCCATAGCCGGTGTTGACACTCAAGGGGTTGGGCGTCTGGGTGCTGAATAAAATCGTGGGGAAAACCTTGGCAATGGCCAGGCGGATATTATAGGTCTGGAGCTGTTTATGGATTTCGAGCGCCTTGAGTTCGTAAGAGCGGTTCTTGGCTTGCTCCAGGGTGATGGTGGCCGGATCGAAACTGCCCAGCACTTGACGCCGGCTGTCCCGGAAGTTAGGGGTGAAATCCTGCGTGGATCGCAGCCCCAGGAAATTTTTCAGGCTGTTTAAAGACCTCTTCAGGGACAAGGCGATTCCCTCTTGCTCTCCCAGGGCCAGTTCCAATTGCTGCCGGGCCATCTTGACGTCCAGGGAGGTGGCCGTGCCGATATTCATGCGGTTTTCCAAATAGGTGAGGTTTTCCCGGGCCACCTGAATCAGGTCTTTCTGACAGGCGGCCAGCTTGTGCAAGCAGTCCAGTTCCAGGTAGATACCCCCCAAGCCTTCCAGCCCCTTGGAAATCGATTTGAGATGGGTCAGAATAGCTACTTGCGTGAGCAATTTCTGGGCCTGGAGGGTAAAGTACGCCCCCAAGGGGTTATACGGCGCCGTGGTAAAACTTAAACTGTAAGGCTGGCCGTACCCTGCCCCCGGAGGGCGGTTGACATAATAATAGGTGCTGAAGGTCAAGGGGGGAACCAGTGCATACCGGCTGTCGGCTTCGTCCATCCGCCCAATGTCGATGTCCAGGGAGCTTCTGACGAAATGAGGGGATTGGGTTATGGCGATTTTGACGGCTTGATCAAAGGTCAGCGGGCTGCCCGGGGTCGGGGCCGAAGTCTGGGCCACCGGGCCCTGGTCGGCGCCCTGGGCCGGCCGGCACCAGCACATTACCCCGCCCGCCATCACCAGCATGGCGATGATCAGGCAGGCCTGCGTGGCGGCGATCCAGGGGGCGTAACCAGACCAGGTATGCCGGGGACCCCGTGCGGTTCCGGTAGGGTCAACCATAGCGTTCGCCGAGCGACCAGCGAACCTGGTTATGATGGCCAGGCGCGCTTGCGGTTCCCTGGGCAGTTGGCTCATTGTTCATACAGGACGCCATCTCGTATCAAACTGACCCGGGTACATTCGGCGGCAATTTCGGGATCATGCGTGACTACTATGATGGCAGTTTTACCGTCACTGACGATTTCCGCAAAATGGTCCAGGATGGAGTGACCATGGGTCCGGTCGAGCTGGCCGGTGGGTTCGTCCGCCAGGATGACCTGGGGTTGGTTGACCAGGGCCCGGGCCACTGCCACCCGTTGGCGCTCACCTCCGGAAAGGCGATTGGAAGAGTGATGAATCCGGTGTCCCAGGTTCACGCGTTCCAGGGCGGCGGCAATACGCTCCGGTCGGTCTTGCCGGTCAACTCCGGCATAGATTAACGGGAATTCCAGGTTTTCATAAACGGTGGAGTTTTCCAACAGATCACAGCTCTGAAAGACAAATCCCACCCGCCGGCGGCGAAATTCCGCCTGGGCGTTGCGATCCAGGCCGAGGACATCTTGACCGCCCAGAAAATATGAGCCGCTGGTGGGATGGAGAAAGATTCCCAGGATGAAGAGCAGGGTGGACTTCCCGGACCCGGAAGGACCCATGATCGCCACGATCTCTCCGGGGTAAACCTTCAGATTGACATCGTGGAGCACGTGAATCAGATCGATGCCATTGTCATAGGTCTTGCACAGGTCGGTCACCCGAATCAAGGCGCCGTTGACCTGGCAGGAAGAAGCCAACTTATTCATAGCGGATGGCGGTTACAACTTCCATGCGACTGGCCCGGATTGAAGGATAGAGGCCAGCCCCCACGCCAATCACCACTGCGAACAGGAAGGCCAGGGTTACCCCGAAGAAAAAGAGATTTTCCGGCGGGCGGCTTTCGATGATGTAACTCAAAAACTCCATCATGATGCGGCCCAGCCCGGCCCCCAAGAGGGCCGCGCCCACGCTCAGACAGAGAGCCTCGGAGAGAAATTGCGCCAAGATATCTCGATCTTCAGCGCCCATGGCCTTTTTCAACCCGATTTCCCGGGTTCGGGAGGTGACTGCGGCCATCATCACATTCCAGATGCCGACACCCCCCAAGAGAAAGGTGGCGCTGGTGGCCAGGTAAATCAGAAACTCGATCCACCAAGCCAGCAGCTGTACCCGTTTTAAGGCTTCCCAGGAGCCTTCGACATGAAGTTCCTCGGGCGATTGGCAAGATTTGACGATCCCGGGAATTGCCGCCGCCACGGCGGTGACATCATCCCAGGTGGCGCAGCGCAGATAGAGACGGTCGGCCAGCAGTCTGCCCGGGAAACGGTCCTCGGCGGTGGTAAGGGGCAGGAACACGGAGTTCGCCAACCCGCTATCGGTAACCCCCCCCAACACCCCAGACACCAGATAAATCTCCTGGTTGATCTCCAGGTCTTTTCCTCTGACATGGGTATCGCCGAAAATCTTTTTGGCCAGTTCGGCTCCAAGCACGACTTCCCGTTTGTGACCGGTGACGGCGTCAAGACCGAACAGTTTCCCGGTGAGGGGCCAAAAATTGCGGACCTGCCAGAAACCTTCATCCACCGCCATGGTGGTGAAGGCGAAGTGCCGGCCTTGGAAATTGGTTTGGCTATATTTTACGGCGGTGAGGCTTAATTCTTTGACGCCGTCGAGGCGCTTGAGGGCGGCGAGGGTTTGCTCCCGGAACCATTGGGGCCGGTAAGACCGCTGATTGTCGAAATAGATCCTTAAGATGGTAACCCCGCCGATCAGGTCAAGATTCTCGTTGAAGTTTTTCTTGACCTCCCGGCTCATGGTGACAATATTCAGGAACCCGGCCACGCCCAAAGCAATAGCCAACACCACCCCCGTATAGCGGCGGCGATGACGCATCACCTGACGCAAACTTACCCGCATGAGGTCGTTAAGCCTCATTAGGCGCTTTCCCCCGTGATCCCCAATCAGTCGCCCAGCATGTTGACGGCAGTGCCATTGGCACCGGGATAGGTCGTGGTAAACCCGCTCTCCTCTAGGAAAGAGTCCGGCTGCGTGAAGTCACAAGCCCGGATACGATGTTTTTTGGCCAATTTTTCCAGAATTTCCAAGACGTAACTGATCTGGCTCTCCTTGTGGGTGCTCATGTAAGCGGTGCGGATTACCGCTTGCCCCCGAGGGACTGCCGGATAGATGGCGGGCAAAGCAAAAACGCCGTGGTCAAACATGTCACGCGCAAAAAGAGCCGCTTTCTCTTCCGCCCCGATGTAGATGGGGATGATGGGGGATTTGGAGTTTTTGGTGATGAGCCCGATCTCCCGGTATCCGGCATGGACATGGCGGGTGATGTCCCAGAGGCGGGTAACCCGGTCTGGGTCCTCATCCAGGATATCCAAGCACTTCAACACGGTGGCGGTATTGCTGGCGGGCAGGGCCGCAGAGAAGATGAGCGGTTTGGAATGGTGCCGCAGATATTCCAGCACCGCCTCATCATCGGCGGCGATGAATCCACCGATGGAAGCCAGGGCCTTGCTGAAGGTGCCCATAATAAAGTCCACTTCCGACGTGAGTCCGAAATGATCGGCCGTTCCCCGTCCCCCGCGGCCCATCACTCCCAACCCATGGGCGTCATCCAGATAGACGAGCAGGTCCGGATGACTTTTCTTCAGCGCTACCAGTTCGTCCAGGGGCGCCAGATCCCCGGACATGCTGAACACGCCTTCGGTGACCAGGAACAGGCAGCCGTTGGTGTTTTTTTGGCGGGCGGCCGCCAACTTGCGGGCCGCCGCGGCCGCATCGTTGTGAGCAAACGGGATCAGCCGGGCGCGTGAGGCCTGACACCCCTCAAAGATGCTGGCATGGCCTTCCCGGTCACAGACGATGATGTCCTGGGGGGTCAGCAAACAGGCAATGGCCCCCAGATTCGTGGTGAACCCGGTGGCATGGACCACCGCCTTTTTCTTGCCGACAAAGGCGGCCAGTCGACCCTCCAGGGTTTCATGCAAGGTCAAGTTGCCGCACAAAAATCGGGATCCCCCGGGTCCACTACCCCACCGACGTGCAGCCTTGCCCGTTGCCTCAATTACTCTGGGATCGTGAGTAAATCCCAGGTAGTCGTTGGACCCAATCATAATCAGACGCCGGCCCGACACCTCCACTTCTGTGCCCCACGATCGATCTATGGGCCGGAAGTACGGGTAAAACCCTTGTTCCCTGGCGTCTTGGACCATAAGAGCAAAAGGTTGGCAGCGGTTTCTAAGTTTCATGAAAGGATTCTACCCCCTCCCCCTCAGAGTAGGTTTACACCTTTTTATTTCTATCTTGAGAAAATGTCAATGAGATTTGTATGAATAAATAGAGAAACTCCCCCATCCCATCCCTTGACATTGATGTATATTACCACAACTGAACCCAGTTTTTCAAAAAAAAACTCCTCCTTCCTGATATATCGGTAAATATTCAGCATTCCACCAAATTTTTTTATATCCCCGTGCTCCGGAAAAATCTGCCGCCAGGCTTAAGCGCCGGCTCACGCCTGGCGGAAGGTGGAATTCGAGCCCTAAGTTGCCGGTCAACCTGTCCTCGCGCCTGTCTCCCCCGGGCTCAGCGCCAGGGAACGAGTCCCGCCCGGCGGCGAAGGCCGGAGTTTTCGGCTTTTGAAGATTAGACCGAAGCCACGGCCTTGACGTTAAGCCCAAGGAGCCGGGTTCCCGATACGGTTTCCCGGCGTCATCCCCCCAACCCCCTGACCGGGATAATCTTCGCACCTGGAAAAATTCATGACTGCCCCGGGACCCCGCCCAGCAGGCGCCGTATGGCCCGGGCCTGGGCGGGGGTGATGGTGGGATAGGCATCAGGACAAAACTTGCGGTATTCCTCCGCCGTGATGGACTGGGAAGCAGAGGTCCCTTGGTTGAGCACGATATAGCACTTTCTGGCTAACCGGCTCATCTCCAGGTATTGGGCGGTCCAGATCGGCAGGCTGAAGAGCTGCCCGCACACCATCGCGGCCAAAATAATCCCTCCCAGCGCCTTGGCCCACCGAAGGGACGGCATCCTGGCGGCCAGCAGGCGCCAGGCAATTCCCACCAGAAGCAGGGCGCCGATTAAGGTAAAGATGTCGTAACGGGCCACAAAAGCCTGACTCACCGACCGCTGATAACGGGTCAGAGAGACCAGGAAGAAAGGCAGGAGGTTGACCGACAGAGCCCAAAGGGCCAGGCGCCTGTCCGCCTTCTCGCCCCAGCGCCAGATTGCCGCCACACTAAAGCTCAACAAGGCTACCCCGGCGATGTAAACCGGGATGGGGAAGTGGAAATGACCCCAAAACAGGTACAGGAAGGGGGATAACCAGGCGCCGCACAGGAGGTGCAAGAGATAGGCGGGGCCGGGCAGACTGGCAAATACCTGCAGATTGCGGCTGGCGGCGGCATTCAGACCGGCAAACCGGAAATAGCCGGCGGCAAACAGGACATATACCAGGCCGACTACCCCGGCAACGGCCCAGAAGGCGCCCCAGGAGACCCGGTCCCCCATGAGGAAAATATAGAGGGGTAAAGCCAGGAGCCCCACCAGCGGGTAATTGTGGGAGAGTAGGGACAAGACGGCGCACACCCCAATGCCCCAGAGTTTGCCGCCCGAGGGGGCGTGTAAATACCGGTCGGTTAAGAGCAGCGCCCCCAGAAAAAACCCCAGGCTCAAAAGATAGCCGAAATAAAAGGCATTCCAGGCAATGGCGTGATGGGCCGCAGATATGACATAGAGCAGACTCAGGGTTAGAGCCAGGCCAGGCGCCCAGTGCCGCCGGAAAAAATTATAGAGCAGAAAAGCATTCACGCCGGTTCCCAGGCAATTGATTAGCACCAGGAGAGAGTATTGTTCTCCGGCAATTTTCACCAAACCATAGTAAAGCAAGAGAAAGAATGGGAACCATTGCTCCCCATCCGGGGTGACGAGATATTGTCCGAAAGGACGCTCCGCCATTTGGATGAGGGCAGTCCAATCATCGATAATATAAAAAAAACCCGGTCTCCAGAAGATTATTACCGGCAAAGCCAGCAACATCAGCAACACCAGGAGCGGAGGCACCGGCGAGGGAACCGGTCTTGATTCCCCGCAATTCGGCGCCTCACGCGGCTGCATGTTTGATGGTCGACGAATGGTGCTTATCCTATCGGCGTTATTGAACCACGACTTAAATTTTCCTGGGTGCGCAGTTCCGCCGTTGCCGGGCCCGCGCCCCTGGGAGGAATAAGGCCGAGGAGCAGGTGAAAAAACCAGCAACTCTGGGGAAAGAGTAGTCCGTCAAAGAATTGAAAATGCACCAGCCCCACGGTCAGGGGAAACAGGAGCACCAGGGGATGCAAGAAGCGCCCGGGCGGGGGTTTAAAGGCCAAACCCGCCAACCTCGCCAGGAGAATCCCCACGGCGGCCAGGTAGGTCAGGGTGAAAGGCACCCCCAGACCCACCAGCAAAGTCAGGAACTGGTTGTCGGCACTGACAATATCATGGGTGACGCGCGCAAACTCCTCCTTCGTGACGGCGGGGTAGGTAGGCTGATAATCCTGCACAAATTTTTCCCGGGGAGCCCGAAGGCCGATCCCCAGCCAGGGATACTTTTTGACAATAGTCCAGGAAAAGGGGAAACTTTCCACCCGGTAAGCCGGATAGGTTTTGGAGAGCTTGAACCAGAGGATTTTTTGGTGAAACGCACCGACCACCAGGGCCATGACCAGGCAGATGAGCACAAAATGCTTCCACCGCAGGGTCCCAAAGCAGGCACCCACCAGGCAGACCCCCAGGGGGATGAACACCACGGATATCCGTTCACTCAGGCACAGCGTGATATAGCTGAGGCCCAGGAGGATGATGCCCAACACCATCAGGGGCCGCGACTTTTGACCCAACAGGGTCAGGGGCGCAAAGGACAGCAGGAGAATCACATTGGTGAGGGGGTGGCTGCGGTCACTGATAAAATGCTCGATATAGCCGGTGATGAAGTAACCCAGAAAGCTTAAGACCAGCAGTCCGCCCAATATCCACAGGCAGAGCCCGGTTAACCGGCGTTGGTTTTCCGGAGTTTGCAGCAGGATCCGGGCGCACCAGAATCCCCCCAACCCGGAGGCCAGCAACACGAACACCCGAAAGGAAGAGGATAAAGGCGTGAGGCTGAACAGGCCGCTGATGCCGGCCACAACCATTAGGGCCGCGGAAATCAGGAATTCCGGCGACCTGAGGTTGATGGCGCCTCGCCTCCCGAAGATCACCGCCACCATCAAGGTGAGAAAGCACAACAGGCCCGAAAACAGGTTGGTTCTTTCCCCGGCAACCAACGACCAGGACGGGGGGTACTGGAAGGCCAACTGACAGCAGGTGGCGGCAAAAAAGATCCAGATAATTTTTTCCGATCTGGTCATTGCTGCCGGTTCGCTGGGGGCCGCCATATCATTTACGTCCAGCGGTTTGCATTTTGGGAAAAATCTTAGTATGAACTTCAGGTAATACGCCGAAGTTACCAGAAAGGGCCTCCCGGCCCGTTTGGCTTCACCTAGCCGCTTACTGGTGAGGTGCAGGAGATTCGTCGGGTCTATCCACCCAAAGCATTATTAACCTTAATTTATAGCAGGTAATCAGGAGAAAGGGAAGCATGTTAGCCGGGAAAAAAGTGTTGGTGGTCATGCCTGCCTATAACGCCGCCCAAACCCTGGAACGCACCTTTAAGGACATCCCCTTTGATGTGGTGGATGAAGTCTTGCTGGTGGACGACGCCTCCCACGATGAGACGGTGGAGGTGGCCCGGCGGCTCGGCATCCGGTGCTTTTTGCATGAGCGGAACCTGGGCTATGGCCGCAACCAAAAAACCTGTTACACCGAGGCCCTGAAACTGGACGCCGATATCGTGGTGATGGTGCACCCCGATTACCAATATTCCCCCAAGATCATCCCGGCCCTGGCCGGTCTGGTGGCCAGCGGCGAATACGAGGTGGCCATCGGCTCCCGCATCTTGGGGGGCAAAACCCGGCAGGGAGGCATGCCCCCCTATAAATATCTATTCAACCGCGTGCTCACCCTGCTCCAGAACCTCCTCCTGGGCGCCAAACTCTCCGAATATCACACGGGTTTCCGCGCCTTCTCCCGGAAGGTTCTGGAGACTCTCCCTCTCTGGGAGAACTCCGACGATTTTGTCTTCGACAACCAGATGCTGGCCCAGGCCATTTACTTAGGCTTTCCCATCGGCGAGGTTTCCTGTCCCACCCGGTATTTCCCGGAAGCCTCTTCCATCAACTTTCCCCGGAGCGTGAAATACGGCCTGGGAGTGTTGGTGACTTCGGTGAAATTTTTTCTGGAAAAACGTGGCTGGGCCCAGTCCCGCATCTTCTCCCGCCAGGGCCGGGGGCTTATGCCAACAGATTATTATGCCGAGCCTGGTTCGGCGCCGGCCGGCCCCGTCCCCTCCCCCCCGGCAACCTGACCGACATCCGGTTGGTCGGCTTTCTGCCAATCTTCCCCTAATTCCGTCAGGGTCACCCCCGAAACCGGGCCGGTTTGCACCAGCCAGGTGAGGAAGGTGCGGATCTTATTGACGAACCGGCTGACCGCGGCCTCGGTGGGAAAGAGCCGGCTGGCGCCGGGTTTGAGTTCGGAGGAGTGGAAATACATGGTGAGCACCCGGCCCCCGCGGCGGCGGTGGAGGTAGGCCGCCAGTTGCAGGGAAACGAGAGGATACATGGCCGGCTGCACCCCGGCGACGCCCCCATAGCGGTATAAACTCCGCAGGCGGTCGCCCCAGGATGGCGGCGCCATTGCCGCCAGGCGCTCAACCAACTCCGGGGTCCCGGCCACCACGGGCACCAGGGTGATGGGAACCTCCAAGAGGGGCTTGCCCTCCGGCCCGAGGTCGCCGAGAAAAAAGGGGTCCGCCGGGGCCAGGAAAAAGCGGGGATCAGGATTCTTGCGGGTGAGCGGCGCCACGCTGCTGTCCACCTCCAGGCCGAACTCCCGCAAAAGGCTGAAGACCTGGGGGCCCGCATCAAACCGCCCCATGCGAAAGGACCGGGGCGTGACCGTTAGCCCGGCCCGGACCTGGGAGATCAGGCTGGTGAACTTATCCCGGAGGAGTGGCCGGGGCAGCTTTTCGGATCGCACCGGTTCGGGGTCAGGCAGGTCGGCAAAAGGCGGGGTGTTCCAGGGATGCAGATGGGCGCCGATCTCCGCCCCGTAGCGGTCCCGCCACCCGGCCAGGACCCGGCAGGCGGCGGGGTCCCGGGCCACCTGGTAAGTGACCAGGAGCGTCAGGGGCAAGCCGAAATCCCGGGGGATGAACGCCAGGCGCGCAAGTTCCGCCACGTTGGTCACCCCCGGGGGAGTGCGGGGATAGAGGCCGGAAAACAGCCCTTCTTCTTCCACGTCGATGGAGATCACCAGTTGCATGGGTGGTCCCGATGCCCTCAATCCCTCAGATCCAGGGCCACCTTGAGGCTTTGATGGCGGCGCTTGTCAAAGGCCACCTTAAAGGCCCGGCGGTAATCGGCCAGCCGGAAGAGGTGGGAAACCAGCCCCTGTGAGGGATAATCCCCTTGGGCCAGCAATTCCACGGCCTTTTCATAGGTGCGCACCGTCCGGCCCTGGCAGACGCCGTGGGCGTACATGGCGGAGCCGGTGAGCTTCAGCTCCCTGAACCACAGGCTGGAGAAGTCCACCGGCCCCAGGGCGCCGGCGGTGCCCACCATGACGTAGGTCCCCCGGCCCCGCAGGGTCAGGAGTCCCTCTTGCAGGGAGCTTGTGCTGGCCACGCAGTCAAAGAACAGGTCGGCGCCGCCCTCCAGGTTGCCGCCCTTTAGGGTGGTGGGCGCCAATCGGGCCCCCACGGCCTCTCCCAGCAGGGTCCGGCTGGGGCTTAACATGACGGCATCGGCCCCACCTTCTATGGCCAGTTCTTCCTGGAAGCGGTACCGGGCCACCATCACCACCCGGGCCGCGGAGCCCAGGGCCCGGAGCAGGCGGAGCAGGTGCTGGCCGATGATGCCGGCGCCATAGATCACCACGGTGTGCCGGTCGGCCGGGAAGTTATCCAGGACCGGCTGGAGGGCCGAGGCCAGGGAATCGGTGAGCACGGCCACCTCATCGGGGACATTATCCGGCACCCGCACCAGCCGGCTGGGATGGGCGGCCATCATCCCGGCCATGCCGCCTCCCACGCCCCGGGTGAAGCCCAGACTCACCCCGGGGGCCAGATCTCCTTCGAGGAAGTTCTCGCAGAGGTTATAGGCTCCGGCGGCGCAGTAACGGCACGGCGGCGCCCCCCGGACGGCGCAGGGCAGGACCGGCTCCACCACCACCCGGTCGCCCGCCCGCCATCCGGACCCCGAGGGGGCCTCCACCACTTCGCCCACCACTTCGTGCCCCAGCACCGCCGGCATGGAGGCATACGGCTCCAGCAAAAAGGATTCGGCCCCTTTTAAGAGCCTCAGGTCCGAGCCGCAGATGCCGCACAGGCGGGGGCGCAGCACTACCCAGGCCGGCCCGGGGGGGCTGAACTCCATCTCCTGCAACCTGAGGGGCGCCACCCCGGCAAAGAAGGTCCGGGGCCAGAAGCGGTTCAGGCCTTTGGCCAGCAGGTAGCGGCCCACCGAGCGATAGTAAACCAGCGCTTTCATGAGGCTTGATTCATCGGGGGACAGGTTTCATCCCCGGTGATGCTAAGGACTCTGGCCCGGGAAGGGGCGCTTGTCAAGACCATTCTTTCCCCTCTGTCGTCTAGGGGTTGGGGATTCCGCCGTACTGGGGTATAATGGCGAGTGAATCGGGACTCGTCGGGCCCGCGCCGTTCATTATATCAAATATCGAGGCACAAGGTTTTCATGGGTACAAGGAGCAGGATCGCGCTGGGAGTAGTGGTCAAAAACTTCCGGCGCCTGGCGAAACATCCCTGGATCGGCGCCAAGCTGGCGACTCTCCAGGGCGAAAAGTGGCTCTTCAATCTGCTCTATCCCCGGGCCCAAACCGGAGAAGCTAACAAGATTCGCCAGTTGAGTTTCCGCATCACCGATCTCTGCAATCTGCGCTGCCACACCTGCGGCCAGTGGGGCGACCAGGGGTTTCTGCACGGCCAGAATCTGCGGGACCTGAAGCGGAACGAAGTCTCGCTGGACCGGTACCTGGAAGTCCTGCGGGACCTGACGCGTCACGGCCACCACCCCTTTGTCTATCTCTGGGGCGGCGAACCCATGCTTTATGAGGGCTCTCTTCAGTTGATCGAAGCCGCCGCCGCCCTTAAGTTGCCCACCGCCATCGCCACCAACGGCACCCGGGTGGCCGCCGCCGCCGAGCGCTTGGTGCAGGCGCCCATGTTTCTCCTGCAGCTGTCCATCGACGGCCCCGATGCTACCCTGCACAACCAGGCGCGTCCGGGGGTGGGGGGGGCCGGCAACTTCGCCGATATTCAGGCCGCCCTGGCTGCGGTGGGTGAGGCCAGGCGGGCCCGCGGCAGCACCCTGCCCCTGATTGCCTCCCTGACCACCATTTCTCAGGCCAATTTCCGGCACCTGGTGGACATTTACGAGGCCTTTCGGGACAAGGTGGACCTGTTTGTCTTCTACCTGTCCTGGTGGATCGATGCGGCGCGGTGCCAGGCTCACGAGGCGGACTTTCGCCGCCGCTTCGGGTTTACGCCGGTGCGGCCCCGGGGCTGGGTGGGAGGCTGGAAGCCGGATGACTACCGGGAGCTGAACCGCCAACTCGAGGCGGTGGTCGCGCGGTCCCGCCCGGGGACGGCGCCGGCGGTCACCCTGATCCCCTCCATTACCGGAGAAGACAACCTGCGCGCCTACTACACCGACCACGGGAACTACTTCGGCTTCAAGCAGTGCATCTCCATCTTCCAGGCCGTGGAAGTCAACAGCAACGGCGACCTCTCGCCCTGCCGGGACTACCACGACTATGTGGTGGGGAACATCAAAGAGGCCACCATCACCGAGCTCTGGAACTCCCCGGCTTACCGTAAATTCCGGCAGAGCCTCGCCACCGAGGGGTTGATGCCCGTCTGCTCCCGCTGCTGCGGCTTGATGGGGTATTGATGGCCAGGGGCCAGGGACCGGGGGTTAGGGATCAGGGGCGGTCTCGACTGTGGCCACTTTCAGGCCCTTCCCCAACCGCTCGTCCGGCCCGCCTGGTTTTCCTCCTCCAGGACTTAAAATTCGGCGGCACCCAGCGCCAGACCCTGGAACTGGCCCGCCGTCTGGATCCCGGCCGGTTCCAGGTCGAGGTTTGGGTGATGACCGCCGGGGACGATTTGGCGCCGCTGGCTCGGGAGTGGGGCATCCCGGTGGTCCGGCTGGCCCGGCAAGCCGCGGTTGGCCCTCTGGCCCTGATTAATCTCTGGCGCCGGCTGCATCGCCAGCCGCCGGACCTGCTGATGCTCCTGACCGTGGTGCCCAATATTTGGGGCCGCATCCTGGGCCGCCTGGCCCGGGCGCCGGTGATTGTGGGCAACTGCCGGGGCGGCGGGGCCCCCTGGCGCCAGCACGAACGCCTGCTGTGGCCTTTGATGAATCACCTGCTGTGCAACACCGCAGCCTTAAAGGCGGAGTTGACCCAACGCTACGGGATTCCGCCGGCAAGAATTACGGTGATCCTTAACGGGGTGGATACGGAATTTTATGGCCCCGGCCCGGCGGGTCAGAGGCCAAACCCCCAGGTGATCCTGTCGGTGGCGCGCCTGGTGCCGGATAAAGACCACGACACCCTGATCGCCGCCTTTAGTCAGGTATCGGCGGCCTTTCCCCAGGCGGAATTATGGCTGGTGGGGGACGGGCCCCGGCGACAAGCCATCCAGGAGCAGGTGCGGCGGAGCCTGGCCCCGGACCGGGTCCGGTTTTGGCCGGGGCAGCCAGACATCCGGCCTTTGTTGCACCAGGCCTGCCTGCTGGTCTTGAGTTCCCGTTACGAGGCTTTGCCCAATGTGGTCCTGGAAGCTATGGCCGCGGGTTTGCCGGTGGCGGCCACCCGGGTGGGAGGGCTGCCGGAGCTGGTGGTTCCGGGCCGCACCGGCTGGCTGGTCCCCCCGGGGGACGCCCCGGCCCTGGCCGCGGCTATGAGCCAGGCCCTGGGAGATGCCGGCGCCAGGGAGGCCTTGGGCCGGGCCGGTCGAGAGATAGCGGTGGCCAATTTTTCCCTGGAGGCCATGACGCGCCGGTACGAGACGGTGCTGTCAAGTCTCCTGAAGGACCGGAGAGCCCCAAAATGCCCGGACCGCGTGTAGCTTACCTCCTCCTCTGGTTTCCCGAGCCCTCCCAGACTTTCATCCTGGACGAAGTCAACACCCTGGTGGGGTTGGGCCTCGACGTCAGGGTTTACAGCCTCTATGGGCCCCGGCCGCCCGGCCGCCTGGCCGGGATGGCCGAAGTGCTGGCCCCGGTGCATCATCTGGGGATTGCCGCCACGGGGATGCTAGGCCGGGACCTGGTGAGTCTGGGCCGCACCTGGGGTCCCGGGGCGGCTCAGTTTTTGCGGCGGGTGGCGGTGCGCCGGTGGCGCAGCCTGGAGACCTGGGGCGAGGCCCTGTGGGCGTGTCTTACCGGGGTGCATCTGGCCGGGATGATGACGGCCGACGGCATCGGCCACATCCACGCCCCCTGGGCCGACGGCCCGGCTACCGCGGCCTGGGTGGCTTCCCGTCTGAGTGGCATCCCCTTTAGCTTCTGCGCCCACGCCCAAGACATTTATCCTCCGGATGGGGCCCTCCTTGAGAAACTCTCAGCCGCGGCGTTTATCCGCACCGAAAACCGCTCCAACCTGAGGTATCTGACCGCCTTGTTTCCCCAGACCGCCGGGAAGTTGGTGAATATTTACCCCGGCGCGCCGCTGGCCAAGGCTCAGAGGCAAGCCATTCCGGTCTCTCCCCCCTTTCGCCTGCTGGCCGCGGGACGGTTTGTGCGGAAAAAAGGCTTTCCTCTGCTTCTGGAGGCGTGTCGGCTCCTGGCGGAGCAAGGGGTGGATTTTCACCTGACCCTGGCCGGAGATGGTCCGGAGCGGCCTCAGATTTTAAAACTCCTCAGGGAATATAACCTGACCGCGCGGGTGGAACTCCCCGGGTTTGTGCCACATCGGCAGATCTCGCGTCTCTTACAACAGGCCCACCTGTTCATCATGCCCAGTCTGGTGGCGCCTTCGGGGGACCGGGACGGGATTCCCACGGTAATCTTGGAGGCCTTGCAGCATGAGGTGCCGGTGGTCGCCACGGAGGTTTCCGGCATTCCTGAAATCGTGATCCCGGGGGATACGGGCTGGCTGACCCCCCCGGAGGACCCCCAGGCACTGGCGCGGGATATTTGCGCCGCCCTGTCTGACCCCACCGAGGCCCGCCGCCGGGCCCACGCCGGAGGCGCGCTGGTGGCCCGGGAATTCGACTCCAGGACGAATTACGCCCGCTTGAAGGCGCTTTTCCAGGGGGCTACCCGGCCGCGTTCGGCCGGATAGCGCCGCGATTACCGTTTTGTCTCGGTGGCACAGGCTTTCCAGCCTGTGCCGGGACAGCCGGGGGCGGCTGTCCTACACAACTTTCAAGGAATTTTGCGTAACCGCCGCACGCCTCATCCCCCCAGGTCAGGGTAAGCTCTCTCCATAATCCAACTTTTTCTCGCGGATAAACTGATCTACCAGCGCGAAAATCTCCTGGTTGCCGCAGAAATTGCCGGTCTGGATGTTCTCGCGGCAGCGGTCCAGGTGGGTTTCGAAGGCGGGGATGATCTCCGGCCGGGGGTGAAAGCCGCTGAAATACCGGCCGTATCCCAGCCGGTCGATATAAAAGGCGTTCAAAAATTGCTCGAAGGCGTTTTTGATGGGGAAAGAGATCACCGGCTTGCCGTAGAACAGGGCCTCGGACATCAGGGTGTGGCTGCCGCCGCACACCACGTAGCGGCAGGACGAGAGGTCATTTAGGAAGCCGGCCTCGGAGTTTTTCTTGAAGATGAGGTTGCCTTCGGTGCGTTCCTCGTTAAAGCCGTAGACCAACACCTTCGAGGGGATGGCGCTCAGGAAGGGGAAAAACCGCTTGAAGGTGGTATAGCCCTGGTAGGCCACCACGTGGTCGCCGAGGGTAGGCCGGCGCTCCCGCACGCTTTCCCGGAGGAGCGGCGGCAGGATTTTGGCCCGAACCCCGGGTTTCACCGGAGCCTGGAAAAAGGAGATCACCAGAAAATCCGTGGCCCGGCTGAACAGGGAGGCCACGGCATAGCTGGTGGAGAGATAACTGGGATACTGGGTCCAGGGGACCGGGTGGCGGCAGCAGGTGATGACGTGTTGATGGTCGATGGACAGGCAGGGGACTCCGGCCCGGCGAGACGCCTGGGGTAGGAAATACTCATAATCGGTCATGGTCACGTCGGGTTGGAACCGGTCCATGAGGTCCAGAACCTGGCGCAGATGGCGCCGCGCTTGACACCTGACTCTGAGGCTGGCGATCAGGGTGGCGGCTACGTCCACCCGGTGGCCCCTGACGACCGTCGGCGGGTTGGGGCATTCCTCTACCGGGAATTCCTGCCCCAGGATGGCGGCCCCGGTATCGTGGCTGACAAAGAGAAACTCGTGCTCGGGAAAATGCCGGGCAATGGTCAGGGCCCGCACCGCGTGGCCGTGTCCGATGCCGTGGACCCCATAGAGAATTCTGGCCATAGCGTCAGGGCCGGGTGAGCCGGGCGGAGCCCGGGGTCAACCGGGGTAAGGGTATCGTGATGTCTCTGTGACCTGGATTCATTAAGGGTTCCGTTCGGATTCCGGGGTGAGGATAATTTCCCGCACCCTGCCGCCCCAGGTGACCCGGTAGGAGATGCCGCGCCAGGCGATGGTGCCGGTCCGCCAGGTTTTGATATAGCACCAGCAGGCCATGAAAATGTTGGCATAAAAGGCCAGGAGCCATGGTCCCAAAGGCGCCGGGTGGGGGATTAGGGTGCGGCACCAGGCCCCGATGGCGGTCAACGTCAACAAAAACCCTAAACTGATCAGGGCCAGGGGCGGGTCCACCAGTCCGGCCACGCCCCCCAGGCCGGCCAGGACCGCCAGGAGAATGGGCCCGGCCAGCACCCACACCGCCAGCGCCGCGGCCAGCCAGGCGCCGGGCATGATGTATTTCGCATATAACATTTGCCTGGTCAGCCAGGTGTTCCAGCCGCGCATGGTCTGGCCGGCGAGGGGGGTGTTGAGGATGGCGGTGGCCACCGGATTCGTCCGGATGCCGAACCGCAGCAGGCGCTGCCCCAGGGGAAAGTCGTCCAACACATTTCTCCCCAGGACGCCGGCGATCCCACAATGGTGGAAGACGGATCGGAGAATAGCGGTGGCCCCGCCCCAAGGCAGGGCGATGGCGGCAAAACCGTGCAGCAGGTGCAGGGTCAATACCGTCTGGAGCATTCCCAGCGTCGGCACCCGGGCATCGCCGGGAATGATGCGGTGGAAACCGGAGGTCAGGACGGCGGCCCCGGTGGCCAGGGGGTGAATGAGTTCCCGGAGAAAGTTTGACCGGGCTTGGTGAGTGCTGTCGCAAAACACCAGAATTTCCACGGAGTCGTCCAGGGCCCCGACCCCGGCCAGGATGTTGTGGTTCTTCTGGGAGCAGCCGGCCGCCGGGCCGCTGACGATGTGGCGGCTATGGGGGTAATGGGCCAGCAAAGCCCGGACCAGGGGCGTGGCGGGGTCCTCCAGGTCCCGGGTGACCAGGACGGTTTCATAGTCAGGGTATGGCTGATTGAGCAGAGATTGAAGCGCGGTCTCCATTTCCGGCGAGTTCCCGGTCAGGGGCACAATGAGGGCGACCCTCGGGTAGGCGGGCCAGGCGCCGGACGCGGGAGATGATCCCCCGGGGTCCCGTATCGGAAAACTCCGGCGCACATGCTGGCGGCTGTGGATCAGCAGAATCAGCAGGAGCGCTATCTCCAGGGCCATGGAGGCCAACATCAGGGCCGTCAATCAATTCCTCCTAAGGTCAGGCGACCCGACCGGGGGCGTCCCACCTTGAAAAAAGGCGACCCGCAGGCCGCCTGGCGCAAATACTTTCGGAAGATTATCTATTTTCTGGTGGTGCTTTCGGAGTCTGAATCCCCTGGGGTTGGGTTACGGCTTTGACATATTCGGAAAAGGCTTGCATTTGGGTCTGGATGCTGGATTGATGATAGTTGAATTGGTTCTGCATAGTCCAAGTAAAGTATCCCACCACCGTAAAGAAAAGTGTGGCCAAAACAAGAAACGTTCCCAAAATCCAATATTTTAGGCCATCGATTTTTCTGCTTTGGTCTTTTATATCCGACCGGATTTCCTTAACATCCGCTTCAATATGTGCAAAACGAGCATCTAAATATTTTCCCCAATATGAATCCATCGGTGGTTCCCCGCCTGAATCCGACATGAGATGATTATCAAGTTCTGGTCTAATTTTAATAACTTTGCCACTCATTGTCAAACTCTTGGTTTTGGAGTTATCCCCAAAGGCTTTATGGCATGGTGCCGGACAAAACCACAATTATCACAGACTAAGGCGATATAAGTGATAGACCGTGGGCCACCCGCAGTCGTAAAGATTGACCCCCATCCCATGAATTCCTGAGTAAAAAATCCATCCAATAGGGTAAATGCATCGTTTCCGCAGGATGGGCAAGGCAATATAGCTTTTTTACTTTCTAATATCTTGATGATCTCTTCAGAATTCATCGGGGCCATTCCTTTTTAGTTTTCATGCCACGTATAAATGATTCTGTCAATAATTTGTGGACGAAAAAAACAGATTTTTGACCAATTGGTGATTTTAAATGTGGGGCTTATCATCCTCTTTCAAAATGCCCCCTTGCTTGTATGCCTCCGTCAATCAACCGGGATCGGAATATTCCATCTGGCCCGTTAATCGCATCTCTTTCGCCACCACCGCCACGCCAGGAGGAAGGTGGGGGCCAGGGCCAGGGCTTCGGTCGCTTCCCGCGGCAGGCGACCGTGCCCCATCAGATAAAGCAGGGCGCCTAAAAGGACGGTCAGGCCCAACTGGAGCAGGGGGCGCCGGCGCATGAGCCCCAGACGCCGCTGGCAGAAAGACACGGTCAGGAGGGCCACCCCGCCCTTGGTGAGCACTATGGCCAGGGCCGCCCCCAGGAGGGGCGCCCGGGGAATGACCAGGGCGCACCAGACCAGGTTGAAGGCCAGTCCGCCCAGGTAAAAAAGCAGGAGCAACCGCTGGAGCCGCATACTGATCATGAGAAACGCCGCCAGGTTGTGCATAAAGGCAAAGACCACGGTCACCACCAGGAGCTTTTGCAGCCAGATGGCTTCCGGGTAATTGGGGCCGTAAACTAGGGTGATGATGCGGTCGCTCTCGATGAACAGCAGAAACATGACCGCCATGGCGGCGGCCAGCAGCCAGCGGGCGGTGTTCTGGGCCAGTTGGGAGACCCTCCCGCGGTCCACCTCCCAGAGTTGGACGAAGATCGGGAACAGGATGCTCTGCAGGAGCAGGTTGGAGACCAGCACGGAGATGCCGTCTACCGTCTGCCAGGTAACGCTGTACTGAGCCACTCCTTGGACCCCGGCGTACTTCTGGAGGAAAAAGAGGTTGGCCTTGTTGTAGATGACGGCCGAGACTTCGATGAGGCCAAACACCAGGCTCAGCTTCAGGGTGGAACCCAGCCGTCCCAGGGAGGGCCACTTGAACCGGAAGCGGCCCCGGGAGCGCACCAGGATAAAGCTGCCTCCCAGGTTGATCAAACTCTCGATGAGCTTGAAGGCGGCCACCACCAGGGGGGCGGCTCCCAGGGCCAGGGCGATGAGGCCATAGCCGAAGCCTATCCCGGCCGCCAGGGCTTTGATCTTGCCCTGGAGGTCCTGGCGGCCCTGGACCTGCAAGGCCACAAAAAAAGAGTTGGACAGGGCCTCCAGTCCCAACCCGGCGCAGAGCATAAACATGACGTGTTTGAGGGACGGGGCGTAGTCCTGCCACTCCATGAAGCCCAACACCCCCATGAGGGCCAGGATCAGCAAGGTCCCCTTGAGGAGGGACACCTGGGTCAGGGCGGCGTCCGGCTCCCCGTCCTTTTGGGCCAGGAGGGACACCAGGGGCAGGTTGAGGCCAAATTCCGCCACCAACAGGAGGATGCTCCCCAAACCCAGGGCCAGGATAAACTCCCCGTAAGTGGTGGAACTGACCCGGGCCAGATAGATGAGGAAAACGGCTTGCAAAGCCTCCCGGACCCAAAGGGCGCTGAGCAGGTAGGCAAACTTCTGGAGGATGCGGGGCGGGGCGGACTCCCCCGGAACTGGCGGGCTATGACTGCTATCGAGCATCAAGGGACCGGCGGTGGCCTTAAGGATGATTTTTCCAAGCCCGGGGCCCCCGTGGGGGAGCTTGCCGAAGCCTCTTCTATATATCAGATATTGCCGCCGCCGGTCAGGAAAAGTCGTCTTAAGGGGGGGCTGGGGGCGAAATTCCGGCCGGAGTGCGGCCCTGGCCTTCAGGGGTTGGACACCCCCGCCCCGGCGTTCAGGCCCAAGGCTTAAGGGAAGTGAAAGTGATTGCCATGCCCGGCGCCATGTTTTATCATCTTCCCAGGAAAAGGCCCGGCCGGCCGGGTATCCGGCCATGCTCAGCCTCGAAAAAGATTGGTGGTATAGGCTTTACCGTGAGAATCCAGACGTAGGGGCGGGTTTAAAACCCGCCCCTACAGGGAATTTCACCGTTGGAGGTGGCCAATACTTCGGCCATGATGGTTTACCTCACGCAGGCTGAAGCTTGGGCTACAGACGGGTCACCTCCCGGCGAGGCCGAATATCCCTGGAATAGTCAATGATGCCCGACCCCCCAAACGAGACCGCCGCCAACTGGTTCCAGCGCCATCCCAAGAAAACCCTGGCCGCGGTTACCCTAATTTTCATTCTGGCCATAGTCTTCGCCGCGGAGAAATTCCTGGAGTTCAATAACCACCGGCACGGGATTTTTCTGGAGGCGGAAGCCGAACGAAGGTATGTCAGGTTAAAGGAATACCGTCCCGGCGCCCGCCTGCTGCTGGCTTTTCCCCGCAATCACCTGCCCTACACCGACAATGTCTTCACCAAGCAGTACCGGGTTGACATAGATAATAACGGCTTTATCGGCCCTTCTCAAAAACATGACCGGCCCGATAAGGTCATCGTGTTCCTGGGCGGGTCCACCACCGAGTGCATGTTTGTGGACGCAGACCACCGGTTTCCTTACGCGGCGGGGCAGATCCTGGAGCAGGAGACGGGCGCCAGGATCAATTCCTACAACGGCGGGATGTCGGGCAGCAATACCCTGAACGCCATCGATATCCTGATCAACAAGGTGATCCCCCTGAAACCCGGCGTCGTGGTCTTCATGGAGAACATCAACGACCTGAGCACCCTCCTGTACGAAGGGACCTACTGGAATAAGCGTACGGCCCGGTCGCCCCTGGAGACCCTGAAAAAGCGGCAGCTGGTGGGCAAGCTCCTGAAAGAAATTTTTATTCCGAACCTCAACTATGCCTACAGAAATCTGGAAAAGACCCTGTCCGGGCAAGAGGAGGACGAATTCGCCGGCGCCCGGGGCAAGAAGCTCATCATTGACCAGCAACGAATGAGGCACGATTTTGCCGCCGGCCTCCAGACGATTGTCTGTACCTGCAAGGCCTGGGGCATCGTGCCGGTGCTGATGACCCAGGCCAACCGGATCACGGATAACCCCGACCCGGTGGTGGCGGCCTACATCGGCCGCGACGGCCGCGACCACGGCATCAGCTACCAGAAATTCAAAGAGATGTATGACGCCTTCAACGACACTATCCGGGAAGTGGGCCGGAAAAATCAGGTCATGGTCATCGACCTGGCCCGGGAAGTGCCCGCCGATAAAAAATATCTGTATGACCTGGTCCACTTCAATGACGCCGGGTCCCAACTGGCGGCCCGGATCATTGCGGCCCGGTTGAAGGGGATCATGGCGCCGCAGTAGGGGCGGACCCATGGGTCCGCCCGTGGGTGAGGGCGCACACATGGGTGCGCCCCTACAGGTGCAGGCTCATATCTACCAGAGCCGCCCCGGCCTCGCCTCCTTCACCGCCAGGGCCAGGCCGTCGTGCTCCGGGGAGTGGCGGGGCAGAAAGCTCAGCAGGTGGACGGCGCGCCAGGCGGGGTTTTCCAAGATTTCCCGGTTGAAATCCGCCGCCCCGGAGAACCCCACGTTGTCCGCCACCAGGAGGCCGCCCGGTCGCAGGAGCCGCCGGCAGAGGGACAGGGCCGGCAGGTAGGATTTCTTGTCGATGTCCAGGAAGATCAGGTCAAAGGTCTCCGACATCTCGGCCATCAACTTCAGGGCCTCCCCCACCCGGACCTCCATCACCTCGCTGAGCCCGGCCCGGGCGAAGTTGCCCCGGGCCCGTTGGGCCATCGCCTCATCCAATTCCAGGGAAATTACCCGGCCCTTAATCCCGGCGCAGGCCCGGCCCAAAAAGATGCCCGAATACCCGGTGGCGGCGCCTAACTCCAGGATGCGGGCGGCCCCGGTGGCCCGGGCCAGGACGAAGAGGAGTTCCCCCACCACCGGGCCGACGATGGGGATGGACTCGCGGGTGGCCTCTACTTCCAACTCCAGGAGCAAGGCATCGCTGTCCGGCGCCAGGCCCCGGAAATAGCCTTCCAGATCGGGCATCATTTTGGTCATGGTCCCTCCTGCCTCTGCGGATATGATAAGAGAATCCCTCGAATATTTTTATCAGCTCGGTTACTATTATGGCAGTAAATTGGGGGGAGGGGAAGGGCAGGCTGCCCGGCCCCAAGGTCTTTCAGGCCGGGTCGCCATCAAACCGGTGGCACAGGCTTACCAGCCTGTGCCGGCGCAGGGTAAACATTGCGGAAAAAATCTTATTCATGATAAAATTAAAGATTAGTAAAAGTCTGCGTAGAGGAGAAGCATGGCGACAGAAAAGCTGAAAGGCGCCAACCCTGTGGCCCGGTGGCTTTCGTCCACCCCGGAGCAGGCCAAAGATACGGGGATGGCCATGGTGCTGATTTGCCTTCTCCTGGGATATTGGGGCAAGTTTCCCAAGTTTCTGCCCGTGGCCATCGCCCTGCTCATCCTCACCATGGCCTGGCCCAAGGCCTTTAAGCCTTTGGCCGGGCTCTGGTTCGGCCTCTCCCATCTCCTGGGCAACGTGGTCTCCCGGGTTATCCTGACGGTGCTGTTCTTCCTGATCGTCACCCCCATTGGGGTAATCCGCCGCTGGAGCGGGGCCGATGCTCTCCAATTGAAGAAGTGGAAACAGGGCCAGGACTCCGTGTTCGTCGTCCGGGAAGGCGCCGTCCAGGGAAAGGATATGGAGAACCCTTATTGAAAGGAAGATATTGGCGAGGCGGGGTTAAAACCCGGCCCTGCTTGGGCTTTTCCATCGGCCTGATTAATATCCAAGGAGTTGTTTTATGGGTTTCGTTCGAGATTTGTGGGGCTTCCTCAAGGTCAGAAAAAAATTTTGGTTGTTGCCCATCATCCTGACGCTCTTGTTTTTCGGCGCGTTGATGGTCTTTGCCAGCGGTTCGGCCATCGCCCCCTTCATCTACACCATTTTTTAAGGGGATAAGAGGTTGTCCGAAGCGATTTTAGGTCTCTCCGCCTTTTATCACGACAGCGCCGCCGCCCTCCTGGTGAACGGGCAGATCATCGCCGCGGCCCAGGAGGAGCGGTTCACCCGCAAGAAGCACGACCCCGCCTTCCCGGCCAATGCCCTGGCCTATGTCATGGCCGAGTCGGGCCTGAGGCTCTCCGACCTGGCGGCCGTGGCCTTCTATGACAAGCCCTACCTCAAGTTCGAGCGCCTGCTGGAGACCTACCACGGGTTTGCCCCCCGGGGGCTCCGGAGCTTTATCGCGGCCATGCCGGTGTGGATCAAAGAAAAGCTGATGATGCGCACCATGCTCAAGGAAGAACTGGCCAAGGTGGGAGACGGCAATCCCCCAACCCTCTTTCCGGAGCACCACCTGTCCCACGCCGCCTCGGCCTTCTATCCGTCGCCGTTCCCCGAGGCCGCCATCCTCACGCTGGACGGGGTCGGGGAATGGGCCACCTCCACCATCGGGTTTGGCCGGGGCCGCGGAATCACCCTCCTGCGGGAGCTCCACTTCCCCCACTCCCTGGGCCTGCTCTATTCGGCCTTCACCTACTACTGCGGCTTCAAGGTCAACAGCGGCGAATACAAGCTCATGGGGCTGGCCCCCTACGGCAACCCCGACGCCGAGCAGACCGGGTGCTTCAAGTCCCTGATCCTGGACGAACTGGTGGATCTCCGGGAAGACGGGTCGTTCCTCCTGAACATGGATTATTTCAACTTCGCCACCGGGCTCACCATGTGCCTGGACGACAAGTGGGAATCCCTGTTCGGACTCCCGCGCCGGCCCCGGGAAGGCAGGCTGGACCAGCGGTACATGAACCTGGCCCTGGCCATCCAGCAGGCCACGGAAGAAATCGTGCTGCGCCTGGCGGACACCGCCAAAAAGCTCACCGGGGCCGACTATCTGGTGATGGCCGGCGGCGTCGCCTTGAACTGCGTGGCCAACGGCAAGTTGATCCGCCGGGGCGCCTTCAAAGACATCTGGATTCAGCCCGCCGCGGGCGACGCCGGCGGCGCCCTGGGCGCGGCCCTGGCGGCCTGGCACATCTGGCAGGGCAACGAGCGCCCGGTGCCCAATCCCCAGATGGACAACATGGCCGGCTCCTACCTGGGGCCGGAATTCGGCGCCGATGACATCCTCCGGGTGGCCCGGCGGCGCCAGGCCCCTTATCAGCACTACCCCGATTTCGCTGACCTGGTCCGGGACGTGGCGGCCCTCCTGGCCCAGGGGCAGGTGGTGGGCTGGTTCCAGGGGCGGATGGAGTGGGGCCCCCGGGCCCTGGGCAACCGCAGCATCCTGGGGGACCCCCGGCACCCGGAGATGCAAAAACGCCTCAACTTGAAAATCAAGTATCGGGAGGGCTTTAGGCCCTTTGCGCCGTCGGTGCTGCACGAGGAAACGGCCAACTATTTCGAACTGGACCGGCCGTCCCCCTACATGCTGCTGGTGGCGCCGGTCAGGGAAGCGAGACGCAACCCCCTGCCTCCCGGCTATGATAACCTGGAGCTGTTTGACCGCCTCTACCACCTCCGGTCCGACGTGCCGGCCATCACCCATGTGGACTACTCGGCCCGCATCCAGACGGTGCACAAGGAGACCAACGAACGCTACTGGCGTCTGATCCGGGCCTTCAAAGAGCACACCGGCTGCGGCCTCATCGTCAACACCAGCTTTAACGTCCGGGGCGAGCCTATCGTCTGCACCCCGGAAGACGCCTACCAGTGCTTCATGCGCACCGAAATGGACTACCTGGTCATGGGCGACTACCGGTTCGACAAGCAGGACCAGCCTGCCTGGCAGGAAGCTAAAGACTGGCGCACGGAGTTCGAACTGGACTAGTCGGCGGCGCCGGCCGCAGCGGTTTACTTCAAAAGGGGCGCGGCTACCGTGCCCTTTTTTGTTGGCCGCTAAAATCCGTAGGGCGCGTCTCACGCGCCATTCTTGGTGCGTAAGACGCACGC
>PEWM01000102.1:12527-12669 GCA_002779455.1 Deltaproteobacteria bacterium CG07_land_8_20_14_0_80_60_11 | reverse complement strand
CTTTTAGGACGCAGCTTGGGATGACGCGAGATTTCTCCTAAGGGGCGTCAGGGTTGTGGTATAGTGGAACATAATGGCGTAAAACAGACCGGGAATGGAATGAACCCACGCCCATGAAGATCACCCTGGCCCAACTGAATCC
>PEWM01000102.1:0-12473 GCA_002779455.1 Deltaproteobacteria bacterium CG07_land_8_20_14_0_80_60_11 | reverse complement strand
CGAGCATCGAACCTCCGACCTGGTGGTCTTCTCCGAACTTTTCCTGGTGGGCTATCCGCCCCGGGACCTCTTAGAGAAGCCGGCCCTGATTCACCAGGTCCAGGAGGCCCTAAAACACCTGGTGGATCTGTCCGTCAGCTATCCCGACACCGGAATTCTGGTGGGGGCGCCGCAGCCCACCGGCCGGGACACCGGCAAAGGCCTGTGCAACTGTGCGGTGCTGATCCATCAGGGACAGGTGCGGCTGCGCCAGGCCAAATCGCTTTTACCCACCTACGACGTCTTCGACGAGACCCGGCACTTCGATCCCGCCGGGGAGGTGGCGGTCGTCCCCTTTAAAGACGAGATCCTGGGGATTTCCATCTGCGAAGACGCCTGGTACGATCCGGAGCTGTGGTTCAGGCGCCTCTATCCCCTGGACCCCATCCAGACCCAGGCCGAGCGCGGCGCCACGGTGCTCATCAATATTTCCGCCTCGCCCTTCCAGGTGGGCAAAGAAGAGCTGCGCCACCGGCTGTTCCAGTCCCACGCCCGGAAATACGGGCTCCCCCTGGTCTATGTGAACCAGGTCGGGGGTAACGATGAGCTCATCTTTGACGGCCGCGGCCTGGCCCTGGACCCGGCGGGGGAGGCCATCGCGGTGCTGCCGGGATTTCGGGAAGCGGTGGTCACCGTGGACCTGGCGCAGCCGGGCACGCCGGGCCGGTACCGGCCCCAGGAGAAGATCGCCACGGTGTGCGAGGCCCTGGTCCTGGGCCTGAGGGATTACCTGGGCAAGTGCGGCTTCAAGCAAGCCGTGGTGGGTCTGTCCGGCGGGGTGGATTCCGCCGTCACCTGCTGCCTGGCCGCCGCCGCCCTGGGCCGGGAAAACGTCCTGGGGGTGCTGATGCCCTCGCCCTACACCTCCCCGGACAGCATCGAGGACTCGCTCATCCTGGCCCGCAACCTGGGAGTGGCAACCAGGCTCATTCCCATCACCCCCATCTACGAGAGCTACCGGGAAGCCTTGCAGGGACCCCTACAACTGGGGGAGATCGAACTCACCCTGGAAAATATCCAGGCCCGCATCCGGGGCAACATCCTCATGGCCATCTCCAACAAAGAGGGCCACATGGTCCTGTCCACCGGGAACAAGAGCGAACTGGCGGTGGGCTACTGCACCCTGTACGGGGATATGAGCGGCGGGCTCGGGGTCCTGGCGGACGTGCCCAAGACCATGGTCTATGAACTGGCCGCATACCTCAACCGGGACCGGGAGATCATCCCGGCGCAGATCATCCGCAAGGCCCCCTCGGCGGAGCTGCGACCGGACCAGACGGACCAGGACACCCTGCCCCCGTACGATATCCTGGACCGGATCATGAATTATTATCTCACCGAGGGCTGCGCTTACGGGGACATCGTCAAGCTGGGGTTTGACCCGGAAACCGTGCAGTGGGTGATCCGCACCATCGACAAAAATGAGTACAAACGGCGGCAGGCGGCGCCGGGCCTGAAGATCACCTCCAAGGCCTTCGGCATGGGACGGCGCATCCCCATTGCGGCGCAGTTCGAGCTGTAAGGCTGAGATAGGTCATTTGAGGGGAGGACCGGGGATTTTTCGTAAGTCAACTCCCCTCAAACTCTCTTCCCAGCCACCCGTAGGGGCGGACCCAGGTGTCCGCCCTGGAATGAGGGCGCACACACGGGTGCGCCCCTACAAAACGAATCCGGTATTACATCACCTTGGGCGGGACGGTGGTCGCTCCCGGCGCCTCGGGGCTGCCGGGAGGGGTGGACCCCGGCTCCGGGAGAGGCTGGGCCGGCGGGGCGGTTGGCGGCAGGTCGATGATTTTCGCCTTGGGCGGCGGCGTGGACCCCACGGCCGCCGGCGCCTCCCCGGCTGGTTTCACGGTCTTGAAATAGGCCGGATCGACAGCATAAAACACCTCGGGAACCTTCACCACCGCCTTCCAGGGCCCTTCAGGCGCAGGGCCCCGATAAAAGTAGTTTTCCCAGAAAAAATAGTATTTGCCGCGGTAGCGGAAGACGTCGGTGGGGAGGTTGGGGGCCCAGGAGACCTGGGGCGCCCCGGGGACCTGGGTCCACTGCGGTTTGAGGTGGGGCGGCACCGGATTGATGCGAATGTCCTGGGCCCCGGCTGCCCCAGGGAACGCTACCAGCGCCACTATTGCCAAAAGCTTGAGAAAATGCCGCATCGGTTAAGTCTCCCCGGTCTGGTGGTCAAGGCCGGGCCGGGGGGCCCCTGCCTCGGATACCGTGTCCCGAATTATCAAGGTCACCGCAGGTGCCGAAAAGACCACCAGGAGGTTGCCGGTACAGCCGCATCGATGTCCCGGCGGATTTTGCCCGGCAATTTACGGTAGAGTATAAATCGCCGTCCAGGTCGCCGCCAGCCAGGCGACCCCCAACTCGCGCCGGAGGTCAACTATGCGCCTCATAACCGTTTTAATCATGATGGCCGTGGCCGTGATGCTGCTCTGTCAGCCGGCCATCCCGGGTAAAGTGACCGTTACCCAGGGAGGCAAGAGTCACGAGGGTTGGAGCAGCGATCGGGGCAAGATCGTCGTCACGAACCCCGGCGGCAAGACCATCATGTACGGTGCGGTCAGCCGGATGGGCAGCGTCGAGCTTACCTCTAAGCTCAATGACGATACCTATGTGGGGCAGGTAAACCCCATGGGCCAGGGCTGGCTCATCTCCCCCCGAACCGGTGCCACCCTCAGGCTAGAAGTGGAGCGCTGAGCCGCGATCCCTTAGGCGTTGCCAGATTTCCAAACCTGGCCCGGCGTCCGCCCGGGCCTGGCGCACCCTCTTTTTAGGCGGGAATGCTCCTCTGCCGGCCCACGGCCAGGTCGTGTAAAGGGATGAGGATGTCCGCCGCCTCTTTAACCCGCCGGGCGCTCTCATAGGCGTCGATGACATTGATGTGGACCCCCGAGGGAATAGGCGGCCCCGAGGCGGGGAAGTTTGCCTCGTTGCAGCAAAACCCGGTGATCACCGCCTGGCCGGCCCGGGTGTTGACCACCACGGACTGGCCCCCCACCGTGTGCCCGGGGGTAAAGAGCACCCGGATGCCGTCCACGATCTGGGCATCCCCGTCCACCTGCACCACCTCCACGTCATCCAGGAGGTCGGGGAAGTAGCGGTGGTCCACCGGGTGGGGCGCTTTAAAAAAATCGTACTCCCGCTTCTGCACATAGACCCGGGCGTTGGTGCACTTGTAGTCGTTTTCGCAGTGGTCGTTGTGCAGGTGGGTGTGGATGATGAGGTCGATGTCTTCCGGCTTGAGGCCGAACGTGTCCAGGGCCGCTTCGAACTCCTGGATCTTCAGGCCGTACCGCTCCCCCACCTCGGGTGGCACCATGAACTGCTCCAGGCCCGTGTCCACCAGGATCTTCTCCGGCCCCCCCTCCAGGTAGAACACATAGATGGGGATCCAGATGCGTTTGCCGTAACCCTTGAGATAGGTCATGACGCCCTGATCCGTTTCGTTGGCCCCCACCACCAGGGGGTGGATGACATATTCTTGCATGGCGCTCTCCTTGGGCGATGCTTTTTATCTTATAATTATATGCCCAAATCCAAAAAATAACCGTTGGAAGTATTCGGCAAGCTGAGCTTTGCGTCCATGCCGGTTCCCCAAAAGGAGCTTGGGAACCAGGAAAAGTTCTTCCTGGAGCGCAACCCTAGCAGAGCCAGCAGCCCTGCTCCCGGACCTCCTCGTACCACTTGACCAGAAGTTGGCGCGCCGCCGGTTGGTCCACCATAAGGAGCCGGCGCACCCCGGCCATGTCAATGAACCCGCCGAAATAGGCGAACTTCACCAGGCCCTCTAAGTTTTCCGGGGAAGATTCCCGGGCCCGCTCCGGCACCCGCTCCCACATCTCTTCGGCCTGGATGATCTCCCTCACTCGGTGAAAACAGGCCTCAAGCTGAGCGGCACGCTCATCCGGGGTCACGGCATCACTTCATCCAGGGGGCGATGATCTGCCGGGCGAGGTTGATGGGGATGGCGAAGCCGATGCCCTGGCCCTGGGCGGAGATCATGGAGTTGATGCCCACCACCTGGCCGTTGATGTCCAGCAACGGCCCGCCGCTGTTGCCGGGGTTGATGGAGGCGTCCGTCTGGATGAAGTCGCCGTAAGTCCCCCGGCCCAGACCCCGGCGGCCGGTGGCGCTGATGATGCCCACGGTCATGGTTTTTTCCAGCCCGAAGGGGCTGCCGATGGCAATGGCCCACTGCCCTACCCGGATCTTGGTGGAATCGGCCAGTTTTGCGGCTCTCAGGCCGGTTACGGGCACGTGGACCAGGGCAATGTCAAACCGGGGGTCGGCGCCCACCAGCCGGCCCGTTACTTCCCGGCCGTCATTCAGGTGCACCTGGAGCTGCTGGGACCCGGCCACCACATGGTTGTTGGTGAGGATGTAGCCCCGGGGGTCGATGATGACGCCGGAGCCCTGGCCTACCAGGCGCCGCCGGATGGGCTGGCCGCCCATCTCCCGGAACATGCCTTCAAAGGGCGTGCCCCGGAAAAAATCGTCGGGAGGGCCGAAAGGCTGCACCGTCACCACCCGGCTGGCCTTGAGGCTCACTACCGACGGCATCACCTGTTCGGCTACCCGGATGAAGTCATCTTGCAGCCCCAAGGCGGTGGCGCCCAGGGCCGGGTGCGGGGCCGGCGGGCAGGTTCCCAGCAGCAGGAGCGCCGCCAGGCCCAAAGCAAGCCATAACTGTCTTAAACGCAGATGCATGTATGTCCTCCAGTAAATCGCCCTCATCTTAAATGGCCTCCAGGCCTGGTTGCCTGATCTCGCCGCCACCGCCTGATTTGTCCTGCCGGCCCTCCCGTTAGATCAGGAGCAGCGGGGGGGTCGGTGCAGGTTCCGGGGGCGGGCCGATGACGTTAAGGACCTCCGCCGGGATCATGGTGTCGGCCAGGGCCATGAAGGGAAACCCCTGAGCGGTGTCGGCCGCGGCGCCGGGCCCGAAATGCCGCACCCCCGCATCGCCCCCGATGGCGAGAGCCACCGCGGGGGCCGTCGGCTCATGCCGGGTCCAGAAGATTTTAAGGTCGCAGGGGGCTCCGGGGGCGGACCCCGACCAGCCCATCAGGGTGCGGACTTCCCCATCGGGATACTTAAGGGTCAGGGCCGGGGCCCGCCAGATGGGGGAGAGCACCGCCAGGCGCTGCCGGGGCAGGCCCTGGGCCGCGTTGCTCCCTGGCCGCACTTCATATTCCAGATACGGCTGCATGCCTGCCTCGCACTGCTTCCCGTCAAGACGGGAATTCTGGGTGTTCTGGTCTAACCAACTTGAGAGCTCTGCGAAAAGCCATTTTGTCATCCTGAGCGAAGCGAAGGATCTCGTATTTTCTCACAGTTATGAGATTCTTCAGTCGCTCCGCTCCCTCAGAATGACAGGTGGGGGAACTTTCGCAGAGGTCTCAACTTGTTTTATTATACTATCATTTCATACCAACGATCATTTCCTCACGGATACAACGAAAGATGAAAAATGGCTGGTGTTGGTGGGGTGGCCGTCCCTGGCCGCCTCTCGCTGGCGGGCACGGAGGCCCGCCCCACCGAGCTATTTTCCATATAAAGTTGCCGTCAAACAAGTAACTATCCGCAAGGGGCGGTGAGGGCACCGCCCACAGGGGTTGCTATCATAAAGCCAAAATTAACTTTTTGACGGCGACTTGGTATCAGCGCGCGCCTGCCTTCTGGGAAAGCCAGGACCCGGCAAGGCCTGCCAAAATTGCGGCCCTCAGCCCGCCTCCCGGCAATCTACCAGGACCTTGAGCACCCCGGGGCGCTGGGCCCAAGCCAGGGCCTCCAGACCCCGGGACAGGGGGAAGGTGCGGGCGATGAGGGGCCGGGGATCAACCCGGCCGTCCCTAAGGAGTCGCAGGGCGCCGGCGAAGGGCCCGCAGCGGCACCCCACCAGACTGATTTCGGGGACCACCAGGACCGCCGGGTCCAGGGGATACCGGCCCGTATAGGTGCTCTTCATGACCACCGTGCCCCGGGGCCGGACCCGCGTGAGCGCCAACTCCAGACCCGAGGGGCTGCCGCTGGCTTCCACCACGATATCGTAGTCCCCGGCGGGTAGATCCGCGGCAAGGTAAGTGGCGACCCCTTGGGGCCGGGCCAGGGCCAGGTGCTCCGGGTGGCGCCCCGCCAGATGGACCTCGGCGCCGCTTACGGCCAGGACCCAGGAGACCTGGAGGCCCAGGGGGCCGTCGCCCACCACCAGGATCCGGGCCGAGGGCGGCACGGGCGCAACTTCGAGGACCCTGAGGGCCGCGGCCAGGGGTTCGGTGAAGACCGCCAGGACGTCGGGGACTTCCAGCGGCACGGCATGGAGGTTGGCCGCGGGCAGGGTCAGGTAGTGGGCCAAGGCGCCGTCGTGGTCCTTGAGCCCCAACACCCGGCGCTGCCGGCAGTGCCCGGCCAGGCCCCGGCGGCAGAGGTCGCACGCCCCGCAGCCGAGGTTGATCTCCCCCACCACCCGCTGCCCCAGCCAGGGGGAATCCTCCGGCGCGGCCACCTCGCCTACGAACTCGTGGCCCATGATCCCCTTAAAGCCGTGGTAGCCCCGGAGGACCTGTAGGTCGGTGGCGCAGATGCCGGCCAGATGGACGCGCACCAGCACCTCGCCGGGCCCGGGTGCGGGCCGGGGCAACTCTTTGATCGCCGGTTGTCCGTCAAAATAGAGGGCAAGCATAATAGCTATCAGCTTTCAGCTTTCAGCCAAACCGCGGCCGGCTAAAGTCATCATCCGGTTGTCAGGCTCTGCTCTAAAAGTTTTTGGTGGCGCCGGCATCTTGCCGGTGCGGCAAACCGGCTGGAAGCCTGCGCCGCCAAAGGTGGCGGGCACGGAGGCCCGCCCCACCTAACTCTTCATATTTTATGGGTGAGCCCAAGGATCATGAGCAACTGCTCCGAAAAATTGTCTCAGGGAGGGGCTTCACAGCCAGGCAAAGGGCGGCTGGGGGCCTCCGGGCCGGCCGGTTTGCCATCGGCCGCAGGCTCCTTGGTCCCGGCGCCTTCAAACGAACCGCGCCCCAAACCGGCGACTTATGCGTGCCGTTAATCCCGGCTCCTCAGCTTGGCCAGCAGCCGGAGCATCTCGAGATAGAGCCAGATCAGGGTGACCATGAGGCCGAAGGCCCCATACCACTCCATGTATTTGGGGGCGCCCGCGGCGGCGCCCTGCTCGATAAAATCGAAGTCCAGGACCAGGTTCAAGGCCGCAATGACAACCACGAACAGGCTGAAACCGATGCTCGCCCAACTGTTTCCATACATGAGAGGCATCCGGACACCGAAAAAGCCCAGGACCAGGGTGAGGAGATAGAACAGGGCGATGCCGCCGGTGGCCGCCACCACACCCAGTTTGAAGTTTTCGGTGGCCCGGATCAGCCTGGATTTGTAGGCCAGCAGCAGGGCCAGGCAGGTGCCTAAGGTCAAGCCCGCGGCCTGGATGACGATGCCGGGGAATTGGGCCTCGAATATGGCGGAGACGCCGCCGATGACCAACCCTTCCAGAAGGGCGTACAGGGGGGCGGTGATGGGCGCCCAGGTCTGTTTGAAGATAGTAACCAGGGCCACGATGAACCCGGCGATGGCGCCCACCGCCACCCAGGGCGTAACTACCTGGGGATTCATGGCCTGGTAATATTTGCTCCAAATCCAGGAGGCGGTCACCAGGACGCACAGCAGCAACAAGATGGCCTTGTTGGCGGTTCCCTGGATGGTCATGGCCTCGCCGGCCCGGGCGACACGCCCGGCCGCGGTGAAGGTATTGTCGCCGAGGGCTGGGTTGCCGGTCCTCATAGCTTTCCTCCTAACCTCATTGATGATCTCCAGTTTATCAAGATTTCAGTGTTCGGGAAACAAAAAGGCGGTCGGGAGCTTTTTATCAGGGGGGTGCGGCCGATGACCGGGGGCGCCGATCTCTGGGGTGGCCCCGGCGTCTTGCCGAATGTCGCGCCGGATAAACTTTCTTGTATAGCTTCAGGCTTGCCCCCCGGACAGGGACGGTGGGGTCGCCGTCAGGACATGACCGTCTCAGAGCAAGTCGCAATCAAACAGGTGGCACAGGCGTCTCGCCGGTGTAGCCGCAGGCTAAATAGTGCGGCTGTCAAAAATAGCGCTTTGGAGGCAACTCGGTCTCAGACGATAGCCTTGGGCTCGTCGCCGATGGCGTCGTAGTCGGTGACGCCCATGGGTTTGACAAAATAGGTCTGGCAGACGTAATCCAGTTCCTGAGAGGTGAGTTGGGGCTTCTGCTCCAGGAACCGGGCCCGGTCAATCAGGTTCTCGACGAGATCCCTTGGGTGGCAGGCGCAGAAGGGCCGGGAAGAAATGACATAATAACGGGCCATCATGTCCCGGATGGCTTCCGCATTAAAGTCGATTTGGTACTCGGCGCAGACGCGGCGGAAGATCTCCAGATACTGTTCCGGGGAGACATACCCGATAAAAATCTTGTGGCGGATACGTCTGAGGAAGGCCTCATCCGCCAGGCTGTAAGGGTTCAGGTTGGTAGAAAAAATGATGAGCTGGTCGAAAGGCACGGCGAACTGTTGGCCGGTGTGGAGGCAACAGAAGTCTTGCCGGGTTTCCAGGGGATAAATCCAGCGGTTGAGCAATTGCCGGGGGGTAATCTTCTGGCGGCCGAAATCGTCGATGATGAACACGCCGTTATTGGCCCGCATCTGGTGAGGCGCCTCGTAATATTTCAGATGCGGATTAAACCTCAGTTCCAGGGCGTCTTCGGTCATCTCGCCCCCGGCGATGACGATGGGCCGCCGGCACAACACCCAGCGCCGGTCGTGAGCCGGGGTCTCCGGAGTTAAGGGGACCGGCTGGTGATTGAGTTCATCGTACAGGCGGATAATCTGGCCGTAGACCAACAGGGCATACGGGACATAGACCGCATCCTGATAGGCATGGCCGACGCAATTGGCGATCATCGTTTTGCCGTTGCCCGAGGGACCGAAAAGGAAAATTGAACGGCCGCTGTTGATGGCCGGACCGAGTTTAGTGAGGAGATGCTCCGGCACGACATAATCGGCGAACACTTCCTTGAGGCGGGCCTTCTCCACCTTGACCTGATTGATGGATTGGGCCTCCACCCAATCCCAGTAATCCTCCAGGGGTACCGGGGCCGGCCCCACATACCGGTTTGACTCCAGGCACTGCTCGGCATAGATTTTCCCGGCATCGGTCAAGGAATAGCGCAGCTCAAGAGCTAGGTGGTTCGTTTGGCTCAGGGCATCCCGGGCTTTGACCTGGATATACCCCTGGCCCTTTAGATACGCGAAAAGCTCGTCCACCAGGCGCCGAGATATTTTTAAATCGTGGGCCATCTCCTGGGAAGAGATGGAATCCCGGAAGAAGGAATGCTTGAGCAGGAGTTGGATCAGCAGACCTTTGGGCAGGCCCAGGTCTTCAAAAGTCTCCGGCAGGGGGGGATAGGCGTGAACAAACTGGGCTAACACTTCAGGTTCCACCAGGTCGAGATCCAGAAGGTGTTTGGCCAGGAAACCGCGGGATTTTTTCTGCCGGAACAGGGCCGGAGCCAACTGTTCGGGCTCCAGGACCCCGGATTTAACTAAGCGTTGGGCCAGGTTCATGCCAGTCTTCCTTCAAATATTTTCACCGAATCAGGCTGTTTCAGTCTAAATTGAACCAGAATCACCGGCAGTTGCCGGGATCGGGCCCCAGGAACGGAGATAGGCCGCGTCGGGCCAAGAGATGTGAATTTCACCTCAGGTCGCGCAGATCAGCCGCTTGTCCAATCTAACCGCTGCTGAACATCTTCGATGTCGAATCGACAAAGCTATCCCTGACCGCGGCGCCAAAAGTCGTGACACTGGCGGCGATGGCCACGGCAATGAAGGCCAACAGGAAGGCATACTCCACCGCGGAAGCGCCGGCCTCATCGAAGATAAACTTCATAATCAGGTCCATGATGGTCTCCTGCCCACAGGGGGTTGGCCGACTGGATTTTTGCGGTTTAGGTTTTACTTTGGGCTCAGTGGCCATATTTAATCTGAAACTTTCTTCAGTCCCCTGGGTCTATAGATCACGATCTGGAAGGGTGGGTAATGATCGTGTCCAGCGGTAAGTCCTCTTCCTCCGATGCCTCCCGGGCCCCATTCCAGCCCACCCGGGGCAGCCTGGATTGCCTCACAAGCTTCAGGGCGATCTGATCCAGCCCCGCCATGGCTTTGCTCTTCTTCTGGTGCAGGGGGAAAGGCGCCATTTGACTGATGGCCGCCTCGACCCCGGAATCAAAGAGGACGTGCCCCATAATCTCAGGCTGGATATTCAGGAAATCCCGGCACACCGAGTGGATAATTTCGGAGGCCTTCAGGTCGGCATTGCTTTTGACCATATTGACCACCAGGAAGAGATGAAAATCCCATAAAGCCTGGGTCAACCGGGCATGTTTTTCCGGCTTGGCATCCTTAAAATGGTTCAGCAGGTCCTGAATCGTGCTGAAGTTATTCCCAGTTTCGGCCTCGCCACCCTGGTACAGGCATTGGAGGATTTCATCATCCTTGGCGAAATCCCGGGATAACTTGCGGTACAGGGCGCTCTTGATGAACCCGTAGGCATTCTGGAGGGAGGTGGTCTGGGAGGTAAACAGGGCAATTTTCCCCCCGGAAAAGTTGAAAAAATCCAACGTATTGAAGGAGGTGCCGGCCCCCAGGTCAAACAGTACATACTGGGCCGGCAGCTGTTCGATCTGATCCAACAGCCTGATTTTTTGGGCGAAGGTGGGGTTGGCCGCCCCCATCAGATCGTCGGCCCCGCAGATGAGGCCGATACCCTCAACCGCGGTTTCAATGACGGTATCTTCCAGCCGGGTCACTTTCTTGGTCAGGAAATGCTCCAGGGTGACATGAGGGTAACGGACCCCCATCAAGGTATGCAGATTGGCGCCGCCCAGGTCCCCGTCGATCAGGATGACCTTCTTGCCCAGGCGGGCCAGGGCGACCCCCAGTCCTAAAGTGACCAGGCTCTTACCGATACCCCCTTTGCCGCCGCCAATACTCCACAGCTTAATCCTGCTTATGTTCGTCTGCATAACCTATTCTCCATAAACCTCAAAGGGTTTTACCAATCTGGTCACCGGAAGCCCGCTTTTGCCAAAAAGGCCGGGTAATCTTCCCGGCAATCCCCAGGCTGCCAAGCAACCAGAGGACCCAGCCGCACATCTGGTAAGCGGGGGAGCCGGAAAACTGGAGCACCAATCCGCCCACTAACAACACCAGCCCGCCGATATAGCAGTGGTACACTAAATCCGAATTTCCCGGACTTTTCCGGACCTGGTCATATCTGTCCCAGAGCCCCTTGATATCCTGGGAGGTGTGGGGAAGAAGATTGCTCAACCGTTGGAGGGCCTCGCTGGAAGGCTTAACCAGGTGCAATCCCAGCGACCAGGACGGCTGACCATTGCCACCGGCCCTGGTCCAGGCTATTTTTGCTCTGATATTGACCACTTCCTGGCCCTTAGGGTCTTCCACCCGGAGGACGCAATCTGCCCCGCGGTAACGCTCCCAGTCGGCTATGCCCCAGGGGTTAGTCACCGCCAGGGTAACCCCTCCCATAGACAGGTTCTGGATAAGCACGGGTATGAGGAGAGGGGTTGCTTCCTCCTGGCCGGCAACCTCTAACCTGAGGCGAGGATATCCAGTGGTTTTCACCTCCGGTTTGAATGGACCCGAAGTCATGCCTTTCTTCTCCTTATATGCCGGTCTTACCGCCGGCGCCTGAACGTTTCCGGGGAGGGGACTAACCCCTCTGGATTTGCCCGCCAATCCCACAACCGGCGGTCGATGCGTCCCCCGATCACGCTTCACCTTGCATCAGGAAAAACTCCCGGGCCATAATGCCGGCCCGGTCCAACTTTTCCCGGAAAGGGAGGGCGGCATGTTCGGGGTTGAGGCTGATATAGTTCTTGAGACAGAAAACCACCATCTGGACCTTGTGCCGGTCACCGGCCAGGTCGGGGTTCTGATTCAGGAAATCACCGGCTGCCGCCTGGATTGCCTGGATTTGCTGTTTTTGGTCACTGCTTTTTCCAGTTATGGCATCCCAATTAAATTCTACGGTGGCCCCCGTGGGCTTTTCGCCCTGACCGGGGAGGCTGGGGGAGGAGCCGGCGAAATACTGCTCCCACTGGGATACCAGGCTGTCAATTTTCCCGGCCTGGTGGCTCACCCCCGTCAGCATAGCTTCGTAGCGGCAGCTCTCCATGATGACCTTTTCCCCCAGCCCGGACAGCAACTGAAAGAACTGCCCCGAAACCGATTGATCAAAATGCGGGGCGGATGCAGCCCCCCTTTCGTCTCGTCCCGGATCGGTCGGTCCGGGACCGGAAAGCATATCCAGGACATCCTGGGTTGGCTGGGTGACCGGGGAGGCGGTCTCCGGGTGGCTGGCTGGTTTAT
>PEWM01000200.1:4733-5221 GCA_002779455.1 Deltaproteobacteria bacterium CG07_land_8_20_14_0_80_60_11 | reverse complement strand
CGGAGGCTGAGATAGGCTTCCACGGCCGCCACCCGCACCGCCGGGTCCTGGGGCTGCTCCACCCGCAGACGGTTCAGGAGTTTTAGGGCCTCGGCGCCCCGCTCGAGGTAAGTCAGGACCCGGGCCTTCTCCAGACGGGCGAGGCGGTCCTCCGGGGCCTTCTGCAGGGAGAGATCATAGTTTTTCAGGGCTTCCGGCAGGTTGCCCAGCCACAGGTAGAGGTGGGCCTGCTCCCGGAGGAGGCGGGGGTCTTCCGGAGTCGGACATTTTGCCAATTCCTGGGCCGCCTGCTCCCAGCGCCGGTCCTCCAGGAGGAGACTGATGCGCCGCAGACGGATATTGACGTCATCCTGGATTTTCAAAACCTCGGTATATTGGTTCAAGGCCTGCTCGCGGGTGTCGGGTTTAAATGATAAGACTTCGGCCAGCTGCCTTCTGACCTCCACGTCCCGGGGGTTCTGTTCCAGGTAGGTGGAAAAAAAGTGCGC
>PEWM01000200.1:0-4649 GCA_002779455.1 Deltaproteobacteria bacterium CG07_land_8_20_14_0_80_60_11 | reverse complement strand
CGGCGCGATGATTTCCAGGGCATCCTGATAACGGCGGGCATAGGAGTAGGTCAGGGCCGCTTCCCAGCGCAATTCGCCCTTGATGAGCTGCCGCCGGGAGGCCTCATCCCACAGGCCCGCGGCCTTGGCGAAGTGGTTTTTCCGGGCGAAGAGGCGGGCCAGGTTGATAATGGTTTCCTGGTGGGTGTCGCCCTCCTCCCAGGCTTTGTGGTATTGGGTCTGGGCCTTGTCGAAATCGCCGATGAGCACCAGCTCCAGGGCATACCAGCGCCGCAAGGCGGGATCGGGCGCCTGTTGCATCAACGGGCCCAGGACCCCTGCGGCCTCCGCATGATTGCCCTTTTGGGCCCAGAGCCGGGCCAGGTCCAGGGCGTATTCCTTCTGGCCCCGGTTACGGGCATAGAGCCAGAGATACTGATTCAGGGCCCGGTCATAATTCTTGGCGGCATCCGCGGCCTTGGCCGCCTCCAGGCGCAGTCCGGAATTTTCGGCGCTCTTCTCCAGCAGGCTCTGATAAATATCGCTGGCCGCCCGGTAATCCCGCTGCCAATAATACAGCAGGGCCAGGGAGTGGAGGGCCTCCTGGTCCTCGGGAAACTCGGCCATTTCCTCTTCCTGGAGGGGAATGGCTTCTTTGTAGCGATTCAGGGATACCAGCAGCTTTACCATCTGCCGCCGCACCTGGGGGTCCCGGTCCAGGCCGTAGAGCCGCTGATAATAGGTAACCGCCAGGGGATAATATTGCTCATGGCGGGCGGCGATGCCGGCCGCAGTCGCCAGGATGCTCCGATCATCGGGCTGGCGCTTAAGGTACCAGGCCAGCGTGTCCAACGCCTCCTTGGGCTCCCCCAGCTGATCCAGGGCCTGGGCATGAACGATCAAGGCCCCGGGCCCCGGGTCCCGGTCCATCATCTGGCGGGAAATCTCCAGCGCCGCCTTGAACTGGCCGGCATCGAGATATATCCGGCCTAAGAAAACCCCATACTCAGAATTATTCGGGTCCCGGGCCCACGCCTTCCGGGCCAGTTCCAGGGCGCGGGTCCGGTCGCCTTGCGCCGCGGCTTCCTGGGCCCCACGGTATAAAGAGCGGGTGGAACGCCAGAAGTCATGATCCTGACTATAAGCGAGGCAAAAGATCGCTCCCACGAGAAGCACTGGCAGAAGCCAAAGGAGCCAGCGGATCTTGTCAGTCTTCCAGGCGATGTAGAAGATTATCCCCAGGAAGGACAGGAATAGGAGCAGAATCAGCATAAGGCCGGATGAAATACTACCCATAAACCTGCCTCGGATCCATGGCGGGACGCCATCTCGGCCTGACCATGACCGCCAACACCAGGTCCCCCATGATCCAGATAATCAAGGCGGAAAATATGGAGTTAAAAAAAATCAGCCGGGGCTCACCCCATCCTTGCAGGAGGGCCAGCACCGGCAGGCTCACGTGCAGGGAAATGAACCCCAAATGGGGCGTTAGATGCCACCATGATCCCTGCGAGGCGAAGGGCTGAAGATTGTTGACCCGGTAAACGGGCTTGCGGCCCGGAGGATAGAGCAGGGCCGCGACGATGGCCAGGGCATGCACCGGAAACAGGCTGCAGAGCATTTTGAACTGCCGGAGCGGCTCTTTGCCGGAAAAGAGATAACGGAACATCAGGATGGTGGCCAAAAGATAGGCGCCCCGGAGGACCCCGTAGGTCAGTTCATCACCCAGGACGCAGGATTGACCGCGCCAATAAACCAAGAGCGGCGCGGTGTAAAACACGGGGAATGCCAGGCCACTGGCCAGATAACTCATCATGATGATGAGAAAATGAATCCTCTGGGTAAAGGAGAGACCGGATTTGAACAGGGGGTTATCCCAAAAGAAGAGGCGCATGGTATCCAGGCACCACTGGAAGCGCTGGCGATAGACCCCGGCCAGGGTCGCAGGCGCCAGGCCCCGGGACAAGGCGTGCGGATAGTAAATTCCCCGCCAGCCCCGGCTCGCCAATTCATAAGACGAGGTGAAATCTTCCAGCAGGTTCCAGGAGGCGAATCCCCCCATCTCCTTAAGGGCCTGGCGGCGATACACCACCCCGGAACCACAAGAGATCACCGCGTTGGCCTGATCATTGCTCAACTGGATGGTCTCGTAAAACACCTTATCGCTGTTGTAGAAGGGATCATCTTCCGGCAAGAAGAAGGCTTGCTTGCTCTGGACATAGCCCACCTGCGGCTGGTGGAAAAAACTTACCAGGCGGTTCAGGATTCCCGGCGCCGGCACCTGGTCAGCGTCCAATACCAGAATCAATTCCCCGCGGCTCTCGCTTAAACCGAAATTGAGGTTGCCGCCCTTGGAATCGGCGCGCGGCAGACCTGCCCTCGGCCGCGACAGGTAATGAAATCCCAAGGATTGGGCCAGGGCCGCCACTGCCGGGGACTCGCCATCGTCCAAAACATAAACCTCCAGGGGATGGTAGGTAATCCGCCGGACGGCCTTGAGAGTGGTCTCGATGACTGCCAAAGGTTCGCCGCAGCACGGCACGAAGATGTCCACGGAGAAACGGGTCTTGGACTCCAGGATTCCCGGGAGGGGACAAAGGAAACGCCAGGTACTGTAACTTAAGAGGCAGAGGAGAAGGTAGGACAGGATTTCGGCGGCGAAGAAAAAGATATCCGGCGACCCCCGGCTGGCGAGCACCAGCCGCCCCAGCCAGACCAGGTAAACCAGTCCCAGAACCAGGGCCATCAGGGAGAAGGCCTGGGCCTTGCGGCGGCGCGCCGGTTCCGCCGGGCTGCTCACAGGCTTAACTACCACGAGACGCGGCGCCGCCGCGCCCCAAAGCAAACGGGGATTCTCACGCATCGGCAGAATCCCCGCTTACCCGTGCCGGACTGTAGCCTGAAAGTTACAACGGCCTGAAGGTATCATAAACATTCCCTCCTTGGAATGTTATGCCGTGGTTGGCAAAATAGTCCGGCAAGACTTTCTGCCAATGTAATGACTGATACACCAAATTTGATTAATTTTCAATATAATAATTGCTTATTTGGAAGTTTTTTTAATCAACCGTTAAACTACTTTACATTTGATCCCGGTTGCCAGGGCCGGCTCACCCCAAAATTCCTTGAAGGCAAATAGTTGCAAAATAATCCCCGGTCCCTGGGGTTGATGGAAACGGGCGTCACCCCTGAAAAGAGAGCTGGATTTCCTCAATCGGCCGAGCCCCTCTTTGCCGGCCCTGATCCCCTTAGATCTCCCCACGCAGCCAGGCCCAGGCCAGCCCCAGGTACTCATGCAGCGCGGTTTCCACCTGCCCCAGGCCCCCGGCTCCGGGGAAAAATCTGCTTGGGTCAAACCCCTGGGGTTCCCGGGCCGGAAAATCGGCGGGGGCCGGGATGGGCTGCAAACCTCGCTTTCTGAACAAGGCCATGGACCGCGGCATATGGGCGGCGGAGGTGACCAGGATAAATCTTTCCCTGCCGATCTTTTTGGCAATAATTTCGGCTTGATCTGCGGTGTCCCGGGAGTCTGACTCCAGGCTGATATCCTGAGGCTTTACCCCCAGGAGCCCGGCAATCTGGGCCATCACTTCGGCCTCCGGCACGGGATCGAAGACTCCTCCGCCGGATAACAGCAGCTTGCTTCCCGGGATGGTTTTGTACAGCCGCACCCCTTCGACCACGCGCCCCAGGGCGGCAGCACTGATTTGACTGTTAGCCGGGAGGCCGGGGTCCGACCGGTGACCGCCCCCCAGCACCACAATCCATTTGGGAGAAGTCGAACTTTTTTCCCCCCAGGAGACGGTCTCAGGATGCAAGAGAGCCGGATAGCGGCGTTCCAGGGGAGTCAGGGTCTGCCCGGATAAGAAGGGCAAACTCAACAGCAGCAGAAGCACGGTCCCCAGGGTCACCAACACCTTGCCCAGGCGCTGCCTCCGGGTGGCCCAGAGGCAAAATAGTCCCAGGATCAAGATCCCCAGGCAGAGAGAAACCGGGTACAAGAGAAGCGGCACAATTTTTTTCAGCATGAACATGGTCAGGCATCCTTAAACGGCTTGTTCTGAGTGAACCTCCCGGCAAGTTTGATAGAGGGCCTCGACCGGCAGGTCCCCCCGGCCTCGGGAAGGAGGATAACCAACTGGCCCGGCTGGCGGGGACTTTTACCGTGAAAGTCCACCCGTAGGGGCGGGTTTTAAACCCGCCCCTACAGGGGCTTTCATGCTTGAGGGTGACCAAAAACGGCCATGATGGTTTAGCCCAGAGGTTACAGCGTCAGGGCCGGGTATCCGAAGAGCCGGTTGACTTCCGAAATCAGTTCGGGGGACGGGGTGAGGGCCAGTTCTTTGGGAAGGGCCAGACTCGCTTCTTCCCGGGGGTGGAGGAAGTGGAGGAAGACGGGAACGGGGCCGCCATGCCGGCTGAGAATCCCTTTCAATTTCAGGAGTTGCTCCCGGGTCACGGTGGCGGCTTGGAGACGCACATCCACCCTCGAAGGCCCGCGCGGCGAGACGGTCTCCAGGGAGGCAATCTCCTGGGCCACCAGTTTGGGACCCTTTTCTTCCTGCACCACGTGCCCTTTGAGCCACAGGGGCAGGCTGGGCTGCTGGAGCAGCGAGGCCACCCGCTCATAGACCTCCCCGTATACCACCACCTCCACGCTGCCCGCCAGG
>PEWM01000203.1 GCA_002779455.1 Deltaproteobacteria bacterium CG07_land_8_20_14_0_80_60_11 | reverse complement strand
CTGAGGGCGGACACATGGGTCCGCCCCTACGGAACATAAATTACCTGTATGAACGCAGTTTGGTATTATACCAAGTTCGCTTTCAAACGCGACAAAATATAGCTATAACCTCTTATGATTTTTATGGTTTTTGACCGAAAACCGAAAACCGAAAACCGAAAACGGTATTACGTACCAAGAATGGCTACAACCGCAGGCCCCGGTGCGCCGGGATCTTGTCCAGGAGCAAAAAATCCGTCCGGACCGAGGCCACCGGTTCCCCGACCTGAATAATTTCCGCCGCATGGACCGGCCCCAGGCGGCGGCCGGCTTCCGCCAGGTAGCGCACCCGGTGGGGATTGACCCCCATGATGCGGGCGCAGGTGGCATCCACCGCGGGCAGATTGCGCCCCATCACCAGGACGCCGGCCGGCTTCGGAGTTCCCATGATCGGCCCGTCGCCTTCCATGCCGACAATGCCGTCCACAATGGCGAATTGCGGCTTGAGGGCGCAGACAATATCCAGGATCGCCTCATCAATGCCCGCATAATGGAGGACATTTTTAGGCCAGCCATAGTAAATCCCCGGCATGACGCCGAATAAATTCTTCATGGACAGGGTGATTCCGGCCCAATGGTGGGTTTTCAGTTTGGCCAGGGAAACCACCCAATCCACCTGCCGCAAGGTCTCAGGAAACGTCAGATTGGCCAGGGATGAATAGCGGCCGATATTCCCGGTGAAATAACCCTGGTCATAGTTCAAATCAATAAACGGAATCCGATCGTTCCCAAGCATTTCGGCCAGGCCGGATTCTTCCAACAACAGCAAGGTATCGCGGCAATGCCCCGGCCCTTCGGCCACGATGACGTGCCCCGCCCCGAGCCTGAGGAAAGCCTGGGCGGCGCCAAAGACCACCGCGGGATGAGTATTAATATGAATGGCGCCGGGATCGGTCTCCACCAGGTTGGGCTTCAATAAAATTCGTTTGCCCCTGATTTCCTCGGGGGAGACTCCCAACTCCTTGAAGCCCGAGACGATTAGCCCGGCAATATCGGCGCGGTAGTCCGGCGCCTTCGCAATAAAAGCTGGTTCCCGCCATTTCCGCCGGAAAATCTTCGGCCACAGGTAGAGTCCCGCCGCGGCCAAAGCAACCCCTCCCAGACCGGCGAATAAGAACCCGCGCCGGGTAAAGCCTTTGGGGTTCAGGGTCTTAGGCCCATGCCGGTCCTCGTTCATGACTTCCCCGGGTCTGAGAAAATCTCTTCAAGCCCGCCGGGTGATTTTAAGGCCACCAGGAGCAGGGAGAGGGCGGCCGTATCATAGGCGCCATACCTGGCCTGGTTCTTCAGGCAGGCATAAATCCAGTCTGGAGACGGTTCGGGGCGGGCTCGCCAGGCGCCGAGTCCCAAAAGACTCCACCCCAGTGAGCGGGGGGTGGGTAAGCCGACCACCCTGGATTGCAGATAGGTGAGGCTGCGTTGGATGGTTGCCAGCGAGGTCTGGTCTTGGAGGGCATTCAGAACAATCCCCGTGCTCAGAGGCATTGGCCGCAATTCCTGGTCATAGACCAACGTATTTCCATAGTTCCAGCCGCCCTGGGGCAATTGCCGGTCCAGGAGCAGACGGGTAGCTTCCTGGACCCGTTGATGGCCGCCATATCCGGCAATTTTGAGGGCCAGCAGCGCCAGGGCAGTGGGCTCGGCCCATGCATGCGTATCGGCGATCCAGGGCCAACCCTTAATATTGGTATCGTGGGCTGAGGGAGCATCCGCCGTTCGCGGCCAATGCTTGCCGCGGCTGTTAATCAGGAAATCTGCCGCCCGAGCCTGATTTTCCCGGTGCTCGGGCGACTGGCGCCAGGCAAAGACCGCCAGGGAGGTGGGCCAAACCGCCTCGGGGTGATCCGGAGATATGCTGACCCTGCCATCGGGTAACTGGTCTGCCGCCAGACGGGAACGGGCCCGGGCGAGCAGGTCGCGGTTGGCAGGGTCACCCATAAGGGCCAATATCGCCCAACAGGTTGCATCCGGTCGGTATCTGCCCCGGGGGTGCGGTGAGAACCCGCCATCCGGCCGAACCCGATCTTTCACTTGATTAATCCAAAAAGAAACTAAATCTTCCGCCATAACATCACAAATGAGCCACTACTCTTTTGGGTTTTCCGAGGCCTGGTTCTTAAAAATCGATTCTGCCGATGACGATAACCTCAGCCTAAAAAGTATTTAACAACAATATTTAATAACGTCAAACATTATTATAGTCAGCTGGTTTGCGGCAGTGTCCGGTTAGGTTTTTGCATAGGATGATGCCCGTTATCCTTAGCAAAACGGTTCATCAATTTGCCGACGCATTTCTTACGCGGTGAAGATTACTTCCCCCTCACCCTGACCCTCTCCCCCATCGGGCATAAGCGCTAACTTAATAAGATTAAGCCAACATTTTGTAAAGAAAAATAGTTTCTTGTCATTCTGAACGGAGCGCAGCGCAGTGAAGAATCTCTCTAACGTGCCGATAATTTTGGAGATTCTTCGCTTCACTCAGAATGACAACAAAAAGGGTTAATAATAAAAACCAACCTTAAGTTAGCGCATATGCCCATTGGGGGTGAGGGGGGTGGAACAACCGCATGCAATGTTGTTTCCCGGGACCGGGGGCGCCATGTCAGCCTGGCCGGCTATAATAATTAAAAACATAAATATCAGTTAGTTATAAATTAAGGCCATCCTGCCGAACCGTCTCTTTAAGGTTTTTCTCCCGGTGAATCTCCGGGTTTCCCCGATCTGAGTAAGTAATTCTACGGAGAATACATTCAGGGGTTTGGAGGTGAAGAATGAGGGGCGTCCTGATTTACGGAGGCATTGATTTCAAGCATATTCAATTCACATTGAGCAATCCTAAAAAAAGATTGAGCGACATTGAGGTCAGTTGACCAGGAGGTGATGAGCCAAAGAAACCTGACATGATCACCAGCGGCGAAAGTTCAAAAGCTTATTAACCGGAGAAACCCCAAACCACACGGGAAAATTAATACCATAAAAAAAGGAGAGAAAAAAATGGAACGGATCAAGAACTTTTTCAAAGATGAGTCTGGTGCGAGCGCAGTGGAATACGGCCTGCTGGTGTCGTTGATCGCAGTGGTGATTGTTGCTGCGGTTACGGCCCTGGGCGGCGCCCTCAAAACCAAGTTTGAAGCGGCGACGACCGGTATCGGTTAATGATCTAACGGATCATGGAGGCCCGGCGGCATGGCGCTGCCCCGCCGGGCCTAATTTCCCTTGACTGGGCGCCAGATCACAGGAGGAATCCCCCATGAAAGACGCAGGCACCAGGGAGATGGTCTTGCAGACCACGGTGGCGCTGTTATCAATGGGGTTGACCGTATTGAGCTTAATGCTCATGGGACCGTGGGTTTAGGCCCCCGACCCCGAACGCTGAATTTTCAGGAAGGATGAGAGGACGATGCCCGTGGCCGGTTCTTTAGCAGAAGCTGTTGGTTGGATGAGTTCCCGGGGGCATCTGCTCATACCCCTGGCCCTCACCCTGTGGATCGCCTGGGGGGACCTGAGGACCCGGCGGATTCCCAACTATCTGACCTTAGGGACGGCGGTGGCCGGACTGGCTTATAACTTCATGGGCCATGGCCTCCCCGGCCTGGCCGACGGCCTTCTGGGGATGCTCTTAGGATGCGCCTTTCTCATTCTGCCCTACCTGTGGGGCGGCATGGGGGCCGGAGACGTTAAGGCCCTGGCCGCCCTCGGGGCCTGGCTGGGGCCCCAGCTCACCGTATTTCTGTTTTGCTACATGGGGATCGCCGGCGGGGTCATCGCCCTCGGGTATCTGGCGTGGCAAGGAATCCTGTGGCAGAAAATCCAGGAGGGGTGGGTCTTCCTGCTCAACCTGATCCTGTGCCGGCCGGATGGCCCCCCCCGCCCGCCGTCTCCTTCCCAATTAACCGAAGGGATCCCTTATGGGGTCGCCATCGCCGTGGGCATGGTGGTCCTGACGGGGGCGGGAGGCAGGCTGTGATGGTTGCAGACTGCCTCATACCGGGTTGCTCTCAGAAAAGGATTTTCAGGTCCGGAGAATGGTTTTCCAAGGCTAAAATCCGTAGGGCGCGTCTCACGCGCCATTCTTGGTGCGTAAGACGCTACGAAAATTTTTCGCAACCGCTGGATTTCTTGAGCGGCTTGATCCCGAGCCAGGCCAGTATCAGGTTTTCGGCCCCAACCCTTTATGAAATGTGAGTGACGGTCATGAAATTAAATCTGCCGAGAGGCGCCATTTTTATCGCCGCAGCCGTGGTGGCTGGATTAGTCGCCACCTTTGGCATCCACCGCTATGTCAGCATCAAGACCAGGGTGGTGGAAGCGCCAACCCGCCAGGTCTTCATCGCCACCGCCGACATTTCTCCCGGGACGGCCCTCTCCGGACAGGCGGTAAAGGCCGTTACCAGGCCCCAGGAAGTGATACCGCCCAATTCCGCCGCCACCATGCGAGAGATTGAGGGCCGGGTGGTCAAGGCGCCAATTTTTAAGGGAAACCCCATCCTCCTCACCATGCTGGCCCCGGAGGGCACGGCCGCCGGGTTGAGCGGCATTTTGCCGGACGGGAAGCGTGCCCTCACCGTCAAAGTGGACGAAGTTGCCGGAGTGGGCGGCTTCATCCACCCCGGGGATCATGTGGATGTGCTGATGGATCTGGCCCTGAAAGGGCAAGGGGAGCACTTTTCCAAGACCATCCTGCATGATATTTCGGTGCTGACCACCGGGCAGATTTGGGAGCAAAAGGGCGACAACAAACCGATGGTGGTGAATACCGTCACCCTGGAGTTGACCCCGGCAGACGCCGAGGTGCTCAATCTGGCCAGCAACGAAGGGAAAATCCGGCTGGCGCTCCGAAACCGCAACAATAAGACCATCGCCCAAACCCCGGGCGTGACCACCTCATTTCTGTTAAATGGTGGAGTCAAGAAGGAACCCGCGGTTGTCGCCCAACCCGCGCGGGCAGAGAAGGGAGTAGAGGTTATCAAGGGTTTGGAACGGTCGGAGGCCAAGCTTTAGGAGCAGCAGATGCCGATGGCGCGAGGCGCCTGGAGAGGAAATCAATGTGGTCCGGAAGATTTTTTGACCCCAAGCGGGGCCTGCGGTCAGAACGCGGCGCCATCGCCGTGGAGCTCGCCATCCTGCTGCCGGTGTTTCTGCTCCTGGTGTTCGGCATCATGGACTTCGGCCACGCCTTTTACATGAAGCAGATGGTGAGCAATGCCAGCCGGGAAGGCGC
>PEWM01000160.1 GCA_002779455.1 Deltaproteobacteria bacterium CG07_land_8_20_14_0_80_60_11 | reverse complement strand
CCACTACCAGGGTCTGTTTGGCCCGGATCTGGGCTTCCCCCTGCAACTCCGGCGGGATTAAGGCCTGGGTGGTGACATCCCCCGGCCCGATATCCTCTTCCAGGGCCAGGTCGATAAGGCGGTCAAGGTGGGGGGAATTGAGCAGGTTATCCATTAATAAATCCTGGTGGGGCGGGCCTCCGCGCCCGCCTGCTTACCATCAACGGGTGTGGCGATTATGGGCCGGCGCAGAGGCCTACCCCACCGATGCTTTTTCTCACTCGTTCCCACTCTCCCCCTCGTTCCCAAGTTGCACTTGGGAACGAGGCGGCCAAGCGTCTGAGCTTAATCGTAGTCTTCATAAAAAGAGATAACGCAGGTCCCGTCGGGGTCCCTGGGCGAGTCGGCCTCCACCGGATCGCAGGTGTCGAAGCAGTCGTTGGTGCACTCCTCTTTGTCCTCATCCCAGAAATTGCCGCGCTCCCGGACGCAGTGGCCCAGGCCGGGGATGGGGCAGATGGGGATGGTGTAGTCTCGCATCATATCTTAAGGACAATGGCGGGCAGTGCCCGCCTACACCACTTGCTTCATCAACTTGTTCGGCAGCCCTTTTTTTAAAGGAAGGCCAAACATCATCTGGAAGCAAAATCTTGCTCAATGCCTCGCAATTTTCGCGGAGTTCGTCAAATTGATTAAGAACATCCCTTTCTTTATTTACTTTGATGGTCAGACAAGGGCAGTGGAACAACTTGTTCATAGTAGCACCTATCTCGGTCCACATGCTTCCCAAGTTTTCAACCCCGCCCTCCCCTCAAAATATTTCTATCACCCCATCAACTCCTTGATCCGTTCCCGGTGGGTTTGGAGTTTATGGAGTTTTTCGGTCTGGGCCTGGAGTTTAGCTTGTTCTTTCTGGACGACTTCGGCCGGGGCCTTGGCCAGGAAGTCTTCGTTGCTCATTTTGCGTTGGGCCTGGGTCACTTCTTTGGACAGTTTCTCCAGTTCCCGGTCCAGGCGCTTCGCCTCTTCCGTGAAGTCGATGATGCCCGTGAGGGGCATGAAGATTTCCACCGCGTCCACCACGGCCTTGGCCGCGGCCGCGGGGGGGCCCTCGGCCGAGTTGCAGTGGAGTTCCTGGACCCGGCCCAGGATCTGGATGGACTGCCGGTGGCGGTTAAGGGTCTCAACGGGTGCGCCCTCGGGGCTGTGGAGGAAGACCTCCACCTGGGTGCCCGGGGGGACGTTCATCTCGCCCCGGATATTGCGGATGGCGATAATGGTGGCCATGACCAGGTTCATCTCCGCTTCGGCCTCGGGGTGGTCGAATTGGGAGTCAGGTTGGGGGTAGGGCGCGACCATGATGCTGCCCTGGGCGCCGGGCAGCTTCTGCCAAATCTCCTCGGTGATGAAGGGCGTGAAGGGGTGCAGGAGGCGCAGGATGGCGCTGAGCACCCGGAGGAGGACTCCCTGGCAGTGGCGCCGGGTGGCCGCGTCCTCTTTAGCATAGAGTTGGGGCTTGATGAGTTCCAGGTACCAGTCGCAGAACTCGTGCCAGATGAACTGGTAAAGCACGTTGGCCGCCTGATCGAAGGCGTAGGAATCCAGAGACTTTCGGGTCTCCCGGATGACCTGTTGGAGGCGGCTCATGATCCAGGCCTCCACCGTGGTCAGTTTTTCGTAAGGGTCGAGGTCAGCGTCGCCGGCCGGGGCCGCCGGGTCGAAGCCCTCCAGGTTCATAAAGGTGAAGCGGCAGGCGTTCCAGACCTTGTTGGCGAAGTTGCGGTAGCCGGCGATGCGCTCCTCGGAGAGGCGCACGTCCCGGCCCATGGCGGCGAAGGCGGCCAGGGAGAAGCGGAAGGCGTCGGTGCCGTATTTGTCCATGAGTTCCAGGGGATCGATGACGTTGCCCTTGGACTTGCTCATTTTCTGGCCTTCCGGGTCCCGCACCAGGGCGTGGATGTAGACCTCCCGGAAGGGGACTTCCCCCATGAAGTGAATCCCCATCATCATCATCCGGGCCACCCAGAAAAAGAGGATGTCGAAGGCGGTGACCAGCACGCTGGTGGGGTAAAAGAGCTTGAGCTCCGGGGTCGCATCCGGCCAGCCCAGGGTGGAGAAGGGCCACAGCGCCGAAGAAAACCAGGTGTCCAGGACGTCGGTTTCCTGGACCAGGTCCAGGCCTGCGCATAGGGGGCAGGCGGCCGGGTCTTCCCGGCTGACGATGACCCGGCCGCAGGCGGTGCAGGTCCAGGCCGGGATGCGGTGGCCCCACCAGATCTGCCGGGAGATGCACCAGTCCCTGATATTGGTCATCCAGTCGTAATAGCTTTTGTCCCAGTTGGCGGGGATCAGCCGGGTGCGGCCGTCTTCCACCGCGGCCACGGCCGCCGCCGCCAGGGTCTTGACGGCCACGAACCACTGCTTGGAGATCAGGGGCTCCACCACGGTCTTGCAGCGGTAGCAGCGCCCCACCGGCACGGTGTACGGCTCCACCTTGGTCAGGAGGCCGTCGGCTTTGAGGTCCTTGAGGATTTGGGTCCGGCAGGCGAACCGGTCCATCCCCTGGTATTTGCCGGCCTCGGCGGTCATGAGGCCGGCTTCGTCGATGACCTTGACCGCGGGGAGGTCATGGCGCCGGGCCACCTCAAAGTCGTTGAAATCGTGGGCCGGGGTGATCTTCAGGGCGCCGGTGCCGAACTCCAGGGCGACGTAAGGATCGGTGATGACCGGGATGGGGCGCCCCAACACCGGGAGACGCAGGGTGGCGCCGTGGTATTTCCGGAAGCGCTTGTCTTCGGGGTTCACGGCCACCGCGGTGTCCCCCAGCAGGGTCTCGGGGCGGGTGGTGGCCACGGTGATGGCGCCGTCGCCGTTGGCCAGGGGGTACTTAATGTGGTAGAGGTGGCCGTCGGTGGGTTCGTGCTCCACCTCCAGGTCGGCCAGAGCCGTCCGGCAGCGGGGGCACCAGTTGATGATGTAGTCCCCCTTGTAGATCAGGCCTTCCTCATAGAGGCGCACGAAGACCTCCCGCACCGCCTGGGAGAGGCCCTCGTCCAGGGTGAAGCGCTCCCGGCTCCAGTCGCAGGAGCAGCCGAGGCGCTTCAGCTGGGTGATGATGTGCCCGCCGGAGGCGGCCTTCCACTGCCACACCCGCTCAATAAAGGCCTCCCGGCCCAGGGCGTGGCGGTCGGCGCCCTCGGCGGCCAGCTGGCGCTCCACCACGTTCTGGGTGGCGATGCCGGCGTGGTCGGTGCCCGGCATCCACAGGGCGTCGAAACCGTCCATGCGCTTAAACCGGATCAGGATGTCTTGTAAGGTGTTGTTCAGGGCGTGGCCCATGTGCAGCGAACCGGTGACGTTGGGGGGCGGAATGACGATGCAATAGCCGGGTTTGGCCCCGTCCGCCTGGGCACGGAAGAAGCCGTGCTCTTCCCAATATTGGTACCACTTATCTTCGATCCGCTGAGGATCGTAGACTTTTTCCAGAATTTCGGTCATGATGATCCTTAATGAACCAGTTAAGATGGCTCTGGAGAAGGGGGGCGCAGTCCGAAGGTCGACAAAAAACCTCTCCTCCATAACCCTGGCTCTGATCCTAAGATGAACACTTTGACATATTTTTCCGGCGTGTGAGGACCATTAATTTCCCGTTACTGCCAGGCGCAAATCCGCCGTCACCGGCAACTCAAACAGGTCGTGGCGCAGCAGCCGGGTGGAAAAGAACAGCACCTCCAGGTTCTCCACTTCCCCCGTTACCGGGTGCAGCCGGGCGATGACGTCATCCCCCAATTCTTCGGACTCCTGTTCCGGGTAAGGCAAACACTTGTCGATGTGCAGGATGTCCGCCTCCCGGTCATACTTGAAGGTCAGTTTCGCTGCCATTCTACTTCTCCTTCCGCCAGGCGACGGGTGAAATAGGCGGTGACGATCCAGTGGCGGCGTTCGGGGGCGGGATCGCTCACCACCACGACCACCAAGTATTTACCGGCCCTAATGTGGTCAAACCGGCGGGAAAACAACCGGGCGTTTCCCAAGCGGGGGCTGCGCCGGACCAAATCCGGAGCGGCCAGGGTGGCGGCCATGAGGTCATAATGGTCCGGGAGCAGATCCGGGTGGCGCTCGGCGATGTGCCGCTCCCGTTCAATGGTCAATTCCACGTCGCCTTTCAGGTAAGGGCAGGGGAGTTGGGCCATTATCACCTCTTTGGTTACAATTCTATCACCAAGACGCCCGGAACGCCAAGATTGAGAGCTGGGGATTTATCAGACACAGGCCGTTTCTTCAAGGTTTCTTTATCTTGGGGGGCGGGGGATGTCAAGGAGATTACGGCCTACGGCGTCCCAATGGCTTGACAGTTCACCGGCATATCTGGTATGACCAAGTGGTCATGCGTGAAGAAGCGGCCCTCTCGACTTTTCGGCGCCTGCCGCCGGACAAGCAGGAACGGGTGCTGGATGCCGCCCTGGCGGAGTTCGCCGACCAGGGGTATCATCAGGCGTCGCTGAACCGCGTGGTGGCCCAGGCGGGGATCGCCAAGGGGTCGCTCTACCAGTATTTTCCCAATAAAGAAGGGATTTTTTCCTACATATTTCAGTATGCCCTGAAGCTGGTGCGGCGCACCCTGACCACGGTCAAGGAAGAGACCCTGGAAGAGAATTTTTTTGTCCGGCTGGAGAAATCCCTCCTGGCGGGGGTGGCCTTCTCCCGGGAGCATCCCCGGATTTTCAGCCTCTATCTGAAGATTCAGTTCGATAAAAATGTGCCGTTCCGGGAGGAATTCCTGGCCGCGGTGCGACGCCACGCCGGGGAATATTTCGGCTCCCTGGTGCGCCGGGCCCAGAGCCGGGGTGAACTGCGGCCCGGCGTCCCCCGGGAGGCCACCCTGTTCCTCCTGGACGCGGTGTTCGACCGGTTCCTCCAGGCCGTGGCGGTCCCGGCCCTGGACGTCACCCTGGGCCTGCACCGGGCCACGGACGCGGCCATCCATCAGCATGTCCGGGAACTCGTCGGCCTCCTCAAGGAGGGGTTGATGGCGTAATGGATCACCCCCGTAGGGGCGGACCTGCGTGTCCGCCCAGGGGGCCAGGGCGCACACATGGGTGCGCCCCTACGTGAAATCAAATATTTTTTTGGCGCTTTATATGACCAGTCGGTCATAAAGGAGGTAGGCTCATGGTCTGGGCAGGTATAAAGGACCCGGCGCTTCAGCCCATTTATGACAAGGTGGCGGCGGGGGCGCGCCTGAATCGGCAAGACGGCTGCACCCTGTTCGAGAC
>PEWM01000202.1 GCA_002779455.1 Deltaproteobacteria bacterium CG07_land_8_20_14_0_80_60_11 | reverse complement strand
ACATCCTGGGTTGGCTGGGTGACCGGGGAGGCGGTCTCCGGGTGGCTGGCTGGTTTATCCGGCCAGGCCCCGCCGTCCATCCTGGCCGGCAGCCCCGGCGCCGAGGCGCCGCCTTCCTGCCGGTCCCTGGCCGTGGCGGCCAATTCTTGGAGATAGTCCCGCTTTTCCGGGTTTTGGCGGGCCTCCCCGTGGGGGGCGTGCCACAACAGGCCGAACAGCAACGCCGGATCTTTGAACCCCAGCCCCCGGGCAGTCTTGATAATCCCCTGATAATACTCATCCTGAGAGGTGGGGGGCACCAGCAGGGCTTTCAACAGGGCGCCGTGAGGGGCGATCATCCGGTAGATTTCCTCCCAGGACTGCACCTCGGGTTTCACCAGGGCGGCGGGGATATACTCTTTGAGAAATTGCCAGACCGCCGGTTTAGGTGGCAGGGGCGGCGCTTCCCAGGGCGGCCGGCGCCAGCGCCAGGGTTCCCGGGCCTGGGGCTCCAGGGAGGGCGGCGCCAGCACCAGGCCCCCCTCGCCATAAATCAGCACCTGCGGCGCCAGGAAGAAAGAAGGCGGAGCTGGCGCTTCGAGCGGCAGGGCATAGTAATGCTGCTCCCGGCACCCCCCCATTTCGGCGACACAGCCGGCGCGCCAATCTCCCCACTGGTCCAAAGAGAGGGCGCCTTCGCCCTGGTTCACTTCCAGCACCAGCAGATTGGAGGCCTTACCCGTGCGTATGCCGATATTGATCTGGCCCTGGTCCGCACCCATCTCGGAGAGCTGCTGGGACCACAGCGCCGCCGGCTGACTGAGGTCAAATTCCAGCTGGGCGCCTGCCGGCGACTTCATCCCCACCAGGACCCAGCCCAACTGCTGGTAATGCGGCGCGTAGGTTACCAGGAGATCCTTGAGGTCCAGGTTCTCTTTCAGATTGAAGATTCGGCCGATTTCTTCCTGGCCGACCCTGACGGAAAAATCTTTGGGGGCCAAATATCCGTCCTGGCTATCTTGAGATTGAACCAGGCGTCGAACTATTGGAACCTGGCTGGTTTTTGGCGAACAAAACAGAAAGGCCAGCACCACCGGACCAGCTCGGCTCTGATTCAGAAACCGCCAAGCCTGACCCTGGAACCCGGCAGACCTGAAGGTTTGAGGATATTTGTAATAGAGATAGGGGTCTTCAGCAATCGGGGTAACCCTGATTATGGGGTTCTATTTCCCCTAATTTCCCAGTGTTGATTGGGTCATAGGGCGGGGGCTCTGGGCTAAAAAAGGCCGGTGGGAGAAGTTATGACGCCGGGGTGATTGCAATCTTCTGAAATATCACGTATATAATGAGCAGTTGTTGTTTTTCAGAACTCGTACACTTTTGTTATTTATAGTTGTAATAGAACAACATTGAAGATAGGAACAAGGTAAAGCAACCTGGGGGGAGCGCTCGCGATGGCCATCACTGATTCTGTGCCTGCAACTAATTTCATTCACCATATTATTGATGAAGATTTGAAAAACCATAAAAATGACGGCCGGGTGATCACGCGGTTTCCTCCGGAGCCCAACGGCTACCTCCACATCGGCCACGCCAAGTCCATCTGCCTCAACTTCGGCCTGGCGGCCGATTATCACGGCGTCTGCAACCTCCGGTTCGATGACACCAACCCCAGCAAAGAAGAAGTGGAGTATGTGGATTCCATCCTGGCCGACGTCAGGTGGGTGGGGTTCGACTGGGAGGATCGGCTGTTCTTCGCCTCGGACTATTTCGAGCCGTTGTACGACTATGCCCTGCATCTGATCAAGACGGGCCAGGCCTATGTGTGCGACTTGAGCCCGGAGCAGGTCCGGGAGTACCGGGGGACCCTGACGGCGCCCGGCGTCGACAGCCCCTTTCGCCAGCGGTCCGTTCCGGAGAACCTGGACCTGTTTAAACGGATGCGGGCCGGCGAGTTCGCCGACGGCTCCCGAACCCTCCGGGCCAAGATCGACATGGCCTCGCCCAATTTGAATATGCGCGACCCGGTCCTGTACCGCATCAAGCAGGAGAGCCATCACCGCACCGGCGACGATTGGTGCATCTATCCCATGTACGATTACGCCCATCCCCTGTCCGATGCCCTGGAGGGGATCACCCACTCCATCTGCACCATGGAGTACGAGGACCACCGGGTGCTGTACGACTGGATCCTGGACCACTGCCCCGTCCCGTGCCACCCGCAGCAGATTGAGTTCGCCCGCCTCAACCTCAGCTACACCGTCATGAGCAAGCGCAAGCTCCTGCAACTGGTGAACGAGGGCCACGTGGCCGGCTGGGACGACCCCCGCATGCCCACCCTGGCGGGGATGCGGCGCCGGGGCTACCCCCCGGACGCCATCCGCACTTTTTGCGAGCGCATCGGGGTGGGGAAACGGGAGAACCTGGTGGACCTGGCCCTGCTGGAATTTTGCGTCCGGGAGGACTTGAACTACCGGGCGCCTCGGGTGATGGGGGTGCTGAGACCCCTCAAGGTGGTCCTGCTCAATTACCCGGAGGACCGGGTGGAGGAGCTCGAGGCCGTCAACAACCCCGAGGACTTGAGCCAGGGCGCCCGGAAGGTGCCGTTCTCCCGGGTGTTGTATATCGAGCGGGAGGACTTCATGGAGGACCCGCCCAAGAAGTTCTACCGCCTGGCCCCGGGGCGGGAGGTGCGGCTGCGCTACGCCTACTTCATCAGGTGCGAAGCGGTGGTCAAGGACCCCTTAACCGGCGAGGTGGTGGAGCTGCACTGCACCTATGACCCGGCCACCCGGGGGGGGCACGCCCCGGACGGCCGCCGGGTCAAGGCCACCCTCCACTGGGTCTCGGCGGCCCAGGCGGTGGCCGCCGAGGTGCGCCTCTATGACCGCCTCTTCACCCAACCGGCGCCCGGGGAGGAGCACGGCGGCGATTTTAAGGCCGATCTCAACCCCGCCTCGCTTCAGGTCCTGACCTCCTGCCGCCTGGAGCCGAGCCTGGCCCAGGCCGCGCCCGGGAGCTTCTACCAGTTCGAGCGCCAGGGCTACTTCTGCGTGGATCAGAAGGACAGCGTCCCCGGGGCCCCGGTCTTCAACCGGACGGTGACCCTGAGAGACCCCTGGGCCAAACTCCAGCAGGCGCAGAAGAAATAGGGGAAATGGCCACCGCCGCCCGCCGGTGCTGAGCGGTTTTATCGGGCGCGTCTCACGCGGCGATCATGCCGGCCACGGGCCGCCCAAGAAGAAAACCCCGTTCGCCTCTGCAAACCAGGGGTAACGGCGCCTTGGACGCAGCCGGCGAAATCTCCCGGCCTCAGGAGACGTTGCCGGGGACGGGGCATCCTGGGAAAGTTTTTATGAATAGGCGGCGAGGCTTTTTATGTTATAGTCAAGCCACTTGACCCGGGAGATGGGTCTTGATCCAGCGACCCCGCCCGGCGGGGCCGGCGCAACCCGGCGCGGTCAGTTGCGGTTGAGGAACCGAAGAGATGACCAGGACGTTGTTTGACCCGCCCCTGGATCTTCTGGAGCGGCGTTTTCAGGCCCTTCAGGAGCGCGCCGCCAGCTTGCCCAAGGCCTCCCGGCAGGGGTTGGAGGGTGTCCTCCAGGAACTCTCCCAGGCCATCGCGGCGCTGCGGGCGAACCGGGAGGCCGGGGAAAGCCCGCCGGCAGCCACCCCGGGCCGCTGTGACACCATTCTGAGCCACGTCTTCAGCGCCATTCCCGACCTGCTCACCATCCATGACCGGGACTTCAACACCATCATGAGCAACTGGCACGGGTACGAGTCTCTCCCGGAGGCGGAGCGGCAAGGCCGGCCCAAGTGCTACCGGGTTTACCATCGCCGGGACCGCCCCTGCGAGGACTGCCATGCGCTGGAGGTCTTGGCCACGGGCCAACCCGTCAGGTTGGAAAAGGTCAATCCTGTGGACGGCCGGGTCCGGGAAGTTTCAGCCCACCCCATCCGGGATGAATCCGGCCGGGTGGTCCTGGTAGTGGAGCACGTGCGGGACATCACCGAGCGCCAGGCCCTGGAGGCGCAACTCCTCCAGGCCCAGAAGATGGAGGCGGTGGGCCGGCTGGCCGGCGGGGTGGCCCACGATTTCAACAATCTCCTGATGGCCATCATGGGGTACGGCGAACTCATGCGGGCCAAGGTCCTCAAGGACGATCCGCTCTTCGGCTACCTGGAAAATATTTTGCAGGCCGGCGACCGGGCCACGGCCCTGACCCAGCAGTTGCTGACCTTCAGCCGCCAGAAGGTTGTCCAACCCCAGGTGGTCGATCTCAACCGGGTGGTCCTGGACCTGGAACCGATGCTGCGGCGGCTCATCGGCGAGGACCTCGACCTGGAAGTCGTCACTGACCGGAGACTGGGGGCCGTGCAGGCGGACCCCGGTCAGCTGGGCCAGATCGTCATGAACCTGGTGGTGAACGCCCGGGATGCCATGCCCCAAGGCGGCCGGCTCACCCTGAAGACCGCGCCGGTGGAGTTAAAGAAGAGTCGTCACAGCAGATTCGGACTGACGCCGCCGGGAGCTTACGTGATGCTGGTAGTGACGGACACCGGGGCCGGCATGGATGAGGCCACCCAGGCCCATGTCTTCGAGCCGTTCTTTACCACCAAGGAACCGGGCAAGGGCACCGGCCTGGGACTGTCCACCGTGTATGGGATCGTCAAGCAAAGCGGCGGTTACCTCGACCTGGCCAGCGAGCCCGGGGCCGGCAGCACCTTCACCCTCTATTTGCCCCGCCTCGATGCCGTGGTTCCGCCACCCAAGGCGAAGATCCCCATCACCGCCAGCTTCCGGGGGGAGGAAACGGTTCTGCTGGTGGAAGACGAGGACGTGCTCCGGGCCTTGCTGGCCAAGTTCTTGCGGCTCTACGGGTACTCGGTGCTGGAGGCCCGCCACGGCGGCGAGGCCCTGTTGACCTGTGAACGGCACCAGGGGCCGATCCACCTGATGGTGACCGACGTGGTGATGCCCCAGATGAGCGGCCGGGAACTGGCCGACCGCCTCACCCCTCTACGCCCGGAAATGAAAGTGCTCTTCATGTCGGGCTACACCGAAGACGCCCTGGTCCAACACGGCGTGGCGGATCTATCGGTGGCTTTCCTCCAGAAGCCTTTTAAGCCCATCGAACTGGCGCGCCAGGTTTACGCCGTCCTCCATCCTCCGGTGAGTCAGTAGCGGTCCCCTTAAACTCATTTTCGACAGTTGTAATACCGAGTTGCAATCAAAAAGTAATTATTGGTAGCCGCAGGCTTTAGCCTGCGCCTGCACAGGCTGGAAAGCCTGTACTACCAATTGACTGCGAAGTGGTATAAGCCCCAATAGGGTCTTTTAATTGTATAACTCATTGAAATTGTTAGGGGGCAGTTTGGGAGACGGCGGAAATGTAGTGCCAACCTTTTTTTGACATGGATTAACTTACTGATAATCTTCAACTATTTTTTATCAACTGTCGAAGATGAGTCTGGGCGGAAGGGAAATATCCTGGACAAGTCGGGGTAGGCCAGTATAACAGCCGCCACCC
>PEWM01000093.1 GCA_002779455.1 Deltaproteobacteria bacterium CG07_land_8_20_14_0_80_60_11 | reverse complement strand
TAAAACGCGGATTTTAGAGGCTTAGGAAACCGAAAAACAAAATGATGCAGGGTGCGGGATGGTGGGGGTTGCGGGCAGGCGTGCCGGGCAGTTAGGGGCTTTTCCTGACCCCTGATCCCTAACCCCTGCCCCCTGCTTCCAGAGGCAGCCGGCGGGCCTGGACCTGTTTGGCCCGGCGTTCGTCGGCGGACAGTACGGTCAATTCCAGGTTCGGGATCTCCACCCGGTCGTTGACCTGGGGCACCCGGCCCAGGAAGTGGGTCAGGAGGCCGCCCACGGATTCGAACTTGCCCTCCGGCCGGGGCAGCTCGAAGTGGTCCATCAATTCTTCCACGTCCAGGCGGGCGTCCACCAGAACGGAGCCGTCTTCCTGGGGAATGAGGCGGGGCTCCATGCGGTCGTACTCGTCATAGATCTCCCCGACGATCTCTTCCAGGATATCTTCGAGGGTGATGAGGCCGGCGGTGCCGCCGTATTCGTCGATAACGACGGCGATCTGGGTTTTGCGCTCCACCAGGTCTCGCAGGAGGTCACTGATCTTCTTGCTTTCGGGAATGAAGTAGGCGGGGCGGAGGACCCGGGCCGGGTCCCAGGTCGTATCGGAGTTCTGCCAGAACACCAGGAGGTCCTTGGCTAAGAGGATGCCCTTGATGTGGTCGATGTCGCCGTCGAAGACCGGCAGGCGGGAGTGGCCGCACGACAGGACCAGGGCGATAATCTGGTCAACGGGGGTGTGCCGCTCCACCCCGACCATCTCCAGCCGGGGGACCATGATCTCCCGCACGAGGGTATCTCTGAACTCAAAGATACTCTCGATGAGCTGCCCTTCCTGGCGGGTGATGAGGCCCCGTTCCTCGCCTTCATCAATGATGTCCTGGATTTCACGCTCCAGGTCTTCCGGTTGCGTGAAGATCCTCCGGGAGAACTTCTGCCGAAGGCGTTTGAGGAAGCTGGGGTGAGGACTGTCGGCCTCTTCCATGCTCAGCCTCGCAGCTGTTTCCGTTCCTGGCGCATCAGGCGTTCCACGGTCCTGATTTCCCGGGGAAATTCCAGGCCCCGGTCCAACAAGTTGATTTCGTGGCGAGCGATGCCGAACATCTCGGTGGCATAGTCCACCGCCTGCTGGTAATCGAATCCCTTGCAGGAGAAAATATCCAGGCTCAGATAGTTGCGCTCAGGGAAGGTGTGAATGCTGATATGGCTTTCCGCAATGAGGACAAACCCGGAGAGGCCCCAATCATCCGGCACTTTGCCGTGATATTTGAAGGCATAAGGGGGCATGATCTTGGTCATGTGGATCATATCCGGGCAGGTGTCCAGGAACTCGTAAATGGCGTCCAGATTCGTCAGCCGCTCATAACTGCATTCATAACCATCCAGGGTCAGATGCAGTCCAAAGCCAACCGCCGGCTTTTTCAAATTTCTCTCCTCCTCGCACCCGAAGATAAAGGGGTCACCGGGACATGCCCGGCAGGCAAACCGTGCGCTGTCGCCAGCGCGGCCCCGGAATGCAGCCATTCCGGCAAAATAAGGTCTTGGGCCCCGGCAACCGGTTCGGAGAGCACGAGGAAGGAGGCTTAGCGCCCCAGATTTTTTGTTGCCCCGAAACCTTGTTAACCCCTCCCCATTCCTGCAAAAGGGGTTATCCGCATATGCCCATCCCTTAATCTAAAAGTTGATTTGCAATATATAACTTGCGCGTGGCCGCCGGTCAATAGTTATTTGGAGTTTTGGGGGTGGATGACCGCGAGAATGGGGATAATATGCCAATAACTATTGACGCGCAGCCGATTGGTGGTAAATTTAAAAGGTTATTATCTATGGAGGAGGACCGCTAACGTGGCGATCATCGCCCCTTTCCGGGGGCTTTTCTATAATCCTGCCAAGGTGCCCAATCTCACCGAGGTGGTCACGCCGCCTTATGATGTGATCCGGCCGGCGGAGCGCGAGGCTTTCGCCGCCCGGCACCCTAACAATATGGTTCATCTGATCCTGCCCCAACCTGCCCCGGGGGACGACCGGCTCGCCAACCGCTACACCCGGGCGGGGGCGCTTTTCCGCCGATGGGAAAAAGACGGGGTGTTGGTGCGGGATCAGGCGCCGGCGTTATACTACTGGGAGACCGAGTTTCAGCATGCCGGGCGCACCTTCACCCGGAGCGCCTTGGCCGCCCTGGTGCGTCTGGAGCCTCTGAGCGGGGGCGGTATCCGGCCCCACGAGCAGACCTTTTCGGCGGCCAAGGCCGACCGCCTGGAGTTGTTCAAGGCCTCCCAGGCCAACTTCTCCCCCATCTTTTCCCTCTATCCCGACCCCGCCGCCCGGGTGGTGAACCTGCTGAAGGAGGCGCGGCCCGACTCCCCCCTGATGGCCTTTCAAGACATGTTGGGCTACTTGCAGCGCCTCTACCGGGTCACCGATGCCGCGGCGGTCAAGGCGGTGCACCGGGCCTTTTTGGAGATGCCCCTGTTTATCGCCGACGGCCACCACCGCTATGAGACCTCGCTGAACTATCAGAAGTTGATGAAACAGCGCTATCCCCAGGCCACGCCTGCGGCGCCGTTCAATTATACCCTCATGTACCTGTCCAACATGTTCGACCCGGACCTGGTCATCCTGATGGCCCACCGCTTGTTGGGCGGCCCGCGGCTGAAACATTTAGAGGAGTCCTGGATCATGGGGCGCCTCAAGGAATACTTCGAAATCGTCTCCCTGCCGGCGGCCCACGAATTCGGCGAGGGGTACGAAGACTTTCTTGAGCAAACCCTGGCGGAAGTCCCGGCGGGGGAGAGCGCCTTTGTGGTCTTAGGGTTCGGGCGCAAGGCCTGGCGTTTGATCATGCGGCCGGCGGTGCGGCAAAAGGTGCTGGCCCGGCAGATGCACCCGGCCCTGGCCCAATTGGATGTAGCGGTCTTGAACTATCTGATTTTCGAAAAGCTCCTGGGGCTCGACGCCCAGGCCCAGGATGACCTGGAAACCTGCAAGTACACCAGCAAGATCAGCGAAGCCGTGGCCGCGGTGAGCCAGGGGGAAGCCCGCTTGGCGTTTTTGCTGAATCCCACCCGCATTGAGCAGGTGCAGGAGGTGGCTACGGCCGGTCTCATCATGCCGCGCAAATCCACCTACTTCTACCCCAAGGTAATGACCGGCCTGATCCTGAGCCCCATCAACCCTCAAGAAGAAATCACCATCCCGGCTTAGCCGGCGGGAGGGCGCCAATCCTCAAAATCCGGGGCCCGGGGGAAACGCACCGGGGGGCCGGCCCCCGGGGAAAAATCCTGGAGGGTCTTGCAGCCAGGTTCATTCACGAGTAAAGTAAGATAGTGCTCTGTTAAGGAGACCCCCCATGCATGACCAGGAAAAGGGCAGTCAGGGGCGTATCCTGGTGGTGGACCAGGAGGAATGGTGCCGCGCATTTTTATCTTCGGTGGTCAAACTCCTGGGTTTTGAGGAATGCACCCTGGTGAACACGGTGCCCGAAGCCCTGGCCGCCCTGGAAGAAAGCCCCTTTGACCTGGTCATCACCGACCACCGCCAACCCGACTATCAGCGACTCCTGGAAAACGCCCGCCTCCGGCATCCCGCCACCCGCTTCATCGTCATGCTGCACCAACGGACCCGGCGCCATCAGTTCTTTTACCAGGAGCAGGTGGACATCGTCTACAAGCCCCTGTGCCTGGACGAAATCGCCCGCAAGATTCGCTACGCCATGCGGCAGAAACACCTGCGCCAGGCGGAAGAAGAACTGAGGCGGTTGAAACAGGAAGCCTTTCGGATTTTCCTGGGGTAACTGTTTCAGCAGTCAGCCAGCCGCCGGCGGCGCCTCGCGCCCCAGCGTTACGCAATCCTGCGCCAGCCAAAGCTTGCGGCTGGATTAAAAGCCGAGCCGATACGACATGGTCAGCAGTCGTTCCAGGATTTCGGAATAAATTTTTTTTGCTGATAGCTGAAAGCTGACGGCTCTTGGAAGAATACCCCATGTCCAGCCTCAAGGAACTGGCCCGGCTCATGCAGGAACTGCAAGACCAACTGGTGAGCTGCAGGCGCTGCGGCCTGTGCCAGGCGGTGTGCCCCCTGTTCGCCGAAACCGGGCGGGAGGCCGACGTGGCCCGGGGCAAGCTGGCTCTCCTTTCCGGCCTGGCCCAGGAAATCCTCCAGAACCCCCAGGGGGTCCAGGACCATCTGAGCCGCTGCCTGCTGTGCGGCTCCTGCGCCGCCAACTGTCCCAGCGGCGTCAAGGTCCTGGAGATCTTCATCAAGGCCCGGGCCATCCTGGCGGGCTACCTGGGGCTGTCCCCGGTGAAAAAAGTTATCTTCCGGGGGCTCCTCAGCCAGCCGGACTGGTTCAACCGCATCCTGGCCTGGGGCGCCAGGTTCCAGGGGATATTGGTCAAGCCGGTGGACGACCTCCTGGGCTCATCCTGCGCCCGGTTCAGGTCGCCGCGGTTGGCTGACCGGCACTTCAAAGCTCTGGCGCCGGTGCCCTGGCACGTTAAGGTCCCCCGGCGGGACAACCCCCCGGGGGCCGCCAACCTCAAGGTGGCCTTTTTCGTAGGCTGCCTCATCGACAAGTTCTACCCCCAGGTGGCCGACGCCGTGCTCCAGGTTCTGGACCACCACGGGGTGGGGGTCTATCTCCCCGCCGGCCAGGGCTGCTGCGGCCTTCCGGTCATCGAAGGCGGCGATACCCAAACCTTTAAGCAACTGGTCCGCCACAACCTGAAACTTCTAAACGATCCCGCCGCGCCCTGCGATTATCTGGTCACCGCCTGCGCCACCTGCAGCTTCACCATCAAGCAGCTGTGGCCCCTGATGATGGCCGATTCCCCGCCGGCGGAACAGGAGCGCCTCCAGGCCCTGGCGGCCAAAACCCTGGACATCAGCCAGTTCCTGGTGGATAAGGTGGGGGTGGCGCCCGCCGCCGCCGCCGGCCCGGAGGACGGCAGGATCCCCCTGACCTATCACGATCCCTGCCACCTGAAAAAATCGCTGGGGGTGGCGGCCCAGCCCCGGGCATTGCTTCAGGCCAACCCCGCCTATATCCTCCAGGAGATGACCGAGTCCGACTGGTGCTGCGGCTGCGGCGGCAGCTTCAATCTCCAGCACTACGAGACCTCCGCGGCGATCGGGGCCCGCAAACGGGATAACATCGCGGCCTCGCACTGCCGGGTGGTGACCACCGGCTGCCCCGCCTGCATGCTCCAGATCACCGGCATGCTCTCCCAGGCCGGCCTGCGGGTCCAGGTGAAACACGCAGTGGAGGTCTACGCGGAGTCGCTTGTCCGGGGGACTGGCGCAAAGCCTCTTAAAAACTTAACT
>PEWM01000043.1 GCA_002779455.1 Deltaproteobacteria bacterium CG07_land_8_20_14_0_80_60_11 | reverse complement strand
GTCAACGGCAAGGTGGTGGCCAAGCAGCTCTCCAAGGGTGACAAGTAGTCTCGTTTGGAGAAAGCAACTGGCTGCTAACTCTTGCCCAACCCAATTTTAAAAGGACTTTTATCTATGTCAATCATCACCATATCCCGGGGTTCCTACAGCCGGGGGAAAGAAGTGGCCGAAAAGGTGGCTGCGGCGTTGGGCTACGAATGCATCTCCCGGGAGATTCTCCTGGAGGCCTCGGAACAATTCAATATCCCGGAGATCAAGCTGGTGCGGGCTATTCACGATGCGCCGTCCATCCTGGAGCGTTTCACCTACGGCAAGGAAAGGTACGTAGCGTATCTCAAGGCGGCCTTGATGAGACATGTCCAGAAAGATAACGTGGTCTATCATGGTCTGGCCGGCCATTACTTCCTCCAGGGGATTCCCCATGTTCTCAAGGTGCGGATTGTTGCCGACCTGGAGGACCGGATCGCCGAGGAGATGAAACGGGAAAACCTCTCAGCGGCCGAGGCCCGGCATATCTTGAAGAAAGACGATGACGAGCGCCGCCGCTGGGGTATTCAGGTCTTTGGGGTGGATACCTGGGACCCCATGCTCTACGATATGGTCCTGCACATCAAGGCAATCAAGGTGGATGATGCGGTGGAGTTTATCCTGCAAGCCGCCAAGCTTCCGTGCTTCAGCGCCACGGCCCCGTCCCAGAAAATTCTCGATGACCAGACCTTGGCGGCCCGGGTCCAGGCGGCCCTGGTGGAAGAGTTTCCCACCGCCAGGGTGTGCGCCAAAGAAGGGGACCTCTTCGTGGATATCAAGGCTAACCTGACCGAAGAACAGGAAATAATCGCCCGGGTGCGGAGCATCGCCAGCCACGTGGCCGGGATTGAGGTCAAGATGCAGTACCTCGTCCACCCCTGAAGCTGCCCCCGAAACGGTGGCCCCGGCGGCTCAGGCTCTTTTGCCAAAGCCCGGGAGAGATGAATGGATGCCATGAATAACCGTTACGGCGTTGCGTCGGGCGGCGTCCCCGGGCCGGCAGCCGGGGGTTTAGCCGGGATGAGCCGCGCCGCGCCCCAGTCTATCCAGGATTTAGGCCTGCCCTCGCTCTTCCTGGGCCAGCTCACCTTGAAGCACTGCTTCTATATGGATTTCTTCACCCTGGGGGATTTGGCGGAACGCTTGAAGGTCTCGGCCGGCATCATCTCCGAGGTGCTGGACTACTTGAAAAGGGCGAAGTGGGTCGAGGTGCGGGGTCCCGACCCCATGAATCCGGTGGTAACTGCTTTGAGCCTGGCTAACCGGCATTCGCTGACCGACGGCGGGAGGAGGCAGGCGGCGCAGTTGCTGGAATACGACGCCTATACGGGACCGGCCCCCGTGGTGCTGAAAGATTACTGGCGACAGGTGACCCACCAGAGTATCGGGAAGGCCGGCGTCACCCCCGACCACATCCAACGGGCTTTGAAGGGGCTGGTGCTGTCCGCCGAGATCCTGGAGCAATTGGGAGTGGCGGCGGTAAGCGGCAAGCCCCTTTTCCTCTATGGCCCCGCCGGCAACGGCAAGACCGTCATCTCCCAGGGTTTAGGCAGGATTTGGCAGGATGACATCCTGGTACCCTACGCCATCTTTGTGGACGGCCAGGTGATCCAGGTCTTTGATGAAATCACCCATGCGCCCTCGGGGGAGGCAGTCTCGGGGGGGGAGAGTGTGGACCGCCGGTGGGTGCGGTGCCGCCGGCCAGTGGTGACGGTCGGGGGCGAACTCACCCTGGACATGCTGGACCTGGCTTATAAGCCCACGCTCAAATATTTCGAGGCCCCCCTGCAATTAAAGGCCAACAACGGGGTGTTTATCGTGGACGACTTCGGCCGCCAGCAGATTCCTCCCCAGGAGTTGCTGAACCGCTGGATCATTCCCCTGGAAAACCGCCAGGATTTTCTGCGCCTGCGCACCGGCCAGAAGTTCGCCATCCCTTTTGACCAGTTCATTGTCTTTGCCACCAACCTTGAGCCCCGCTCCCTGGTGGATGACGCCTTTCTGCGGCGCCTGCGCTCCAAGGTCAAGGTGGATTACGTGACCCGGCCCCAGTTTGTGGAGATCTTCCGCCTCTGCTGCGATCAATACCATCTGGAGTTTGATCCGGAGGCGGTGGAATATCTCCTGGGCCGGTACTATGACGACGGCCAACGCCCGCTGACTGCCTGTCACCCCCGGGACCTCCTGGAGCAGATCCTCGATTATTGCCGGTTCCACCAACTAACTCCCCGCCTCACCCCGGAAAACCTGGACCGGGCCTGCCACAGCTATTTTGTGGCCTGAGGCCCGGGATCGGCCGCCGGGCTGCAGTTATGAGGGTGAGCCTGATAAATCCCGGCTAAGTCCAATACGGTTCACTTAAGGCGCCTAGGCCTGGTTTGGCAACCTCCCATCAAAGGAAAATAATGTGGAACAGCCGCCCTCGGCTGTTAGTTATAAGGATTTTGGCGGGCAGTGCCCGCCCTGATCAACCTTGAACTTTAGACCTTGAACTTTTCGGAACAGAGTCCGGCTTGCCGTCATTTTAGGAGGGGATGGGAAACTCCCATCGTGGGGAGAGTGAGGTAAAAGGGGCGTCGCGCTCACCGGCGGCGCCCGACAACCTCAATCTTTCTGGTGTTCCTGCTTGCGGTCGGCAATGGAGTCGGTGATGCTGTGCCACAGCTTTTTCAGCAAGCCTTCGTCGGGCTCGGGGTTGCCTGCGGGCTGGGTGTAAGGCTCGGACTCTTCCTTGGCCAGCTCCTTCAGCAGGTGCTGCTGCCGGGGACTGAGGTTCCGGGGGATGACGACCCTGACCTCCACCAGCAGGTCACCCCGGCGCTGGCCCTTGGGGTAGGGCACCCCTTCGCCCTTTAACCGGATCACCTCTCCGGGTTGGGTGCCCGGCGGGATCACCAGTTCGTGGGTGGCCTTCAGGGTGGGGATGGTGAAGCGGGTCCCCAGGGCCGCCTGGACAAAGGAAATGGGCACCTGCAGATGCAGGTCATAGCCCTCGCGCCGGAAAAAATCGTGGGGCCGGACGTTCATGACGATGTATAAATCCCCCGGAGGCCCGCCGTGCATGCCACCGTTGCCTTCGCCGGGCATAACCAGATGGGTGCCGCTGTCCATGCCGGGGGGGATTTTTACCTTGAGCTTCTTCTTTTCCCGGAGCCGGCCTTCCCCGTTACAACCAGGGCAGACTTCGGCCACAAACTCCTTCATGCCCTGGCACCGGGGACAGGTGGTGGTGATCTGAAAGATGCCGTGGCTGCGGGACACCACCCCCCGGCCGCCGCACTGGGGGCAGGGGGTCCGCTTCGTCCCGGGCTTGGCGCCGCTGCCGCCGCAGGTGCGGCAGGTCACCACCCGGGGCACCTCCACGGTCACCTCGGTTCCCAGGGCCGCGTCCAGGAAATCCAAGGTTAGATCGTACCGGAGATCGTTGCCCGCCTGGGGCCGGGGCCCGCCACCCCCGCCGAAGCCGCCGCCGAAGCCGAAGACGTCTCCGAAGATGTCGCTGAAGGAGCGGAAAATGTCGGAAAAATCCGAAAACCCGGTGAACCCGGTAGAAGACAGGCCCTCATGGCCGTAAGTGTCATAAAGGCGGCGCTTTTCCGGGTCATGCAGAACCTCGTAAGCCTCAGCGGCCTCTTTGAACTTCTCTTCGGCGCTTTTATTCCCGGGATTGCGGTCCGGATGGTATTTGAGGGCTATCTGGCGGTATTTCTTTTTGACCTCGTCCACACCGGCGTCCCGGGGCACTCCCAGGACCTGGTAATAATCCTTTTTCTGGTTGGCCATATCCTTTTATGTAAGTCGCACCTTTACCGATTTTACTTTGTCACCTAAATGAACGTCTTTGTCCCGGCGATCGTCGATGGTGATGTGGGTGACTACCCGGTTGACCCCCTGGTCAAAGGGGAGTTCGTGCAGGACCTGGGCCACCTTCAGCAACCTGGCGGCGTGGCCGTGAATCAGGGTGCCCATGTCCGTGAGTTCATAGGGGATACCCTCTTGCTGGAGATACCTGATGACCCCGGCGACAAAATCGCCCACACTGGCATCTCCCAGTCCCAACGGGACCACGCTGATTTCCATGATCGCCACGCTTAGCTCCGGAGGCGCCGCCGTCTAGGCGGGCAGTAAGCGCCGCACCGCGGCTTTGAGACCATCGAGATTCGGGGATTTTACCACAAAACCATCGGCGCCCCAACTGGAAAGGTCGTGGGGAGGGGAAACGTGGGAATAAAAAACCACCCGGGTCCGGCGATTGGTTCCCTTGATCATGCGTCCGGCTTCCACCCCGGACATATCCGGCAGGATCACCTCCATGATGACTATATCGGGCTGAAAGGAATCCGCCAGGCGCACCACTTCCGCGGCTCTCCCGGTTACCTGCACCTCGTAGCCCTCATCCTGCAATTCCTCCAGGCACAACTGCCGGATGTGGGGTTCGCCGTCGGCGAACAAAATTCGCGACATGGCTTCTGCACCCCCTTTGCCAGAGTGGTGCTTCCCCCTAAAAACCCCCATGTTATTATAATCATTTCCGGGAACAAAGTCCAATGACCAGCCGGTTATTCCGCAAAAATTTATCAGTTTTCTGCCGCGGATTTTTTAACGTCAGGGGGCCAAAATCATGAATCCGGCCGGGCGCCCTGAACCGGCCCAACGGTGACCGGGTTATGGGTCCTCGCCCGACTGGCTCCCCGGGGAACCAGATTTTCCCCCCTTATTTTTCAACCCCCGCCAGCGGGCCGCCAACTCCGGCTCTTCCCCTTCCGTCCCCGGTTCATAGAAGCTCGCCTGGCGCAAATCCGCCGGCAGATACGCCTGGTCCACCCAGTGGCCGGGGAAATTGTGGGGATAGAGATACCCCTGACCGTGCCCCAGGCCCTTTTTATCCCGGTGGGCGTCTTGTAGAGGGGCCGGCACCCGGGTGACGCCTTGGTCCTCCAGGGCCGCCTGCGCCCGGAAGTAGGCCTGGGTGGAGTTGCTCTTGGGGGCCAGGGCCAGATACAGGGTGGCCTGGGCCAGGTGGTACTGCCCTTCCGGCAGGCCCACCCAGCTTAGGGCCTGGGACGCCGCCGCCGTCTGCACGAGGGCCTGGGGGTCCGCCAGCCCGATATCTTCTGCCGCCAGGATGAGCAGCCGGCGCATGATCAGGCGGGGGTCCTCCCCGGCCGTCAGCATCCGGGCCAGCCAGTAGAGGGCGGCGTCCACGTCGGAGCCCCTCACACTCTTGATGAAGGCGCTCAGGGTGTCGTAGTGGGCCTCCCCCGCCCGGTCGTACATCAAATCCCGCCGGGGCATGCACTCCCTGGCCGCGGCCAGGTCCACCCGGATGACGCCCGCATCAAAGGGATCGGTGCTCATAACCGCCAGTTCCAGGGCGTTCAGGGCCCGGCGGGCGTCCCCCCCGGCCATGGCCGCCAGATAGTCCAGGGCCTCGCCGCCGACCTCCGTCTTGAGCCCCCCCAAACCCCGGTCCGCATCTTTCAGGGCCGCCTCCAGGATAGTACGCACGTCCACCTCTCTGAGAGGCTCGAAGATAAAAATCTTGGCCCGGGACAGAAGCGGCCCGATGATCTCGAAGTAGGGGTTTTCGGTGGTGGCCCCCACCAGGGTAATCAGTCCCTCCTCCACGTGGGGCAGGAGGGCGTCCTGCTGGGCCTTGTTGAACCGGTGGATTTCGTCGATGAGGACCACGGTGCGCCGCCCCTGATTCTGGTGGCGCCGGGCCTCCTCCACCACCCTTCTCAGGTCAGCCACCCCGGACATCACCGCGCTCAGGCTGACAAACTGGCAGTGCAGGACCGAGGCCATGACCCGGGCCAGGGTGGTTTTGCCGCTCCCCGGGGGACCCCAGAAGATCATGGAGGAAAAAGGCCGGCCGGCCTTGAGGGACCGCCACAACAGGCGCCCGGGGCCCACCAGGTGCGCCTGGCCCACAAACTCATTCAGGGTCCGGGGCCGCATCCGGGCCGCCAGAGGCTGGGGGGGAGTGAAGAGAGAGGCGGTTTTTTCCATAGCGGGGTCAGGGGTTAGGGGTCAGGGGTTAGGGGTTAGGGATCAGGAAAATCAACATAGGGATCTTCCCCATGATATTTTTTATTCTTCAAAGTCTATTATTTTCTGAGTGAAGCCAAAAGTCCATTTATAATTCTGCCCAACTCCCCGGCCTGTTCCAGTACCCGGTTCAGCTTGGTCTCTTCGAGGAAACCAAGATTTCTGGCAATGGTCACCTGGGTTTCCAATTCCGCCAGTGATCCCCGGGCATTCCCCAAAAAATAGATATATTCCTTCCGCGACAATCTGCCATGTCCCTCGGCAATATTACTGGGAATGGACACGGCGGCTCGCCTCATCTGACTCATCAGGCCGAACATTTCCTCTTTGGGAAAAGTCTGGGTAAGACGGTAAATTTCAGTCACCAACTCCACCGCCTTTTGCCAGACCACCAAATCCCGGTATGACCGAATTGGAATTTTCATAAAGCTCCTGTTTTTTTACCCTGCCCCCTAATCCCTGGCCCCTGACCCCTTTCTTTACTTGCGGTGCGCTGATTTTTTTCTTATATTAATATTAAATCCTTAGCAAGCAGAGGCGCCCCATGTTTGGTTATAACATCACCACGCTGATCATTATCCTGGCCATCGCCCTCTTGCTCTTCGGCCCCCGGCGCCTGCCGGAACTGGGCGACAGCATCGGCAAGGCCATCCGGAGCTTCAAAAAGGCTCACGAGGACCCTGACGCCGCCTCGACCCGGGCCGAGATTCCGCCCCAAGCCACCGCGGCGCCGCCAGCCGCCACCTGCCCCCAATGCCACAAGGACGTAGGCGGGGACTTTGCCTTCTGCCCCCATTGCGGCGGCAAGATGAGCCAGGCGTAATCAACAGGTTCTAAGATGGGGCTCGATCTCGAGACGCTGATCATCCTCGCCGTTTTGGCGTTTATCCTCTTTGGCCCTGAAAAGCTGCCGGAGTACGCCGCGACCCTGGGAAAGTTCGTAGCCAAGATGCGCCAGGCCACCTCGGAGATGGCCCGCCAGGTTCAAAACCCTTTCGAGTACCCCCCGGAGCCGACCCTGCCGCCGGCCCCGGCATCCACCTGCCCCTACTGTCACCAAACCGTGACCCTGGATTTCGCCTTCTGCCCCAAATGCGGCCATCGTCTCAAGGCAGATCATTACCCGCCGCCGCCCCAGCCGCCCCAGGGTCCCCTGGCATCGTAATTCCATGATCCGGCCGCTCCGGCATGACGAAATTGACGCTGCCCTGGCGATCATCAACCAGGCGGCCCTGGCCTATAAAGGGGTAATCCCGGCGGATTGCTGGCACGAGCCTTATATGCCCCGGGAGGAATTGCTCGCCGAAATCGCCGCCGGGGTCGACTTCTTCGGCCTCGAGGCCGAGGCGCGCCTCTTGGGGGTGATGGGACGCCAAAACCTGGGTGAGGTGACCCTCATCCGCCACGCCTACGTCGATCCCGGGGCCCAACGCCGGGGGGTGGGGGCCAGCCTCCTGGCCCATCTCCTAAACGCCATCCCGAGCCCCGTCCTGGTGGGCGCCTGGGCCGCGGCCTGGTGGGCCATCCGCTTTTACGAAAAACACGGCTTCCGGCTGGTCACCCAGGAAGAAAAAGACCGC
>PEWM01000176.1 GCA_002779455.1 Deltaproteobacteria bacterium CG07_land_8_20_14_0_80_60_11 | reverse complement strand
CAGCTTGGTCTGAAAGCCCACCAGGTTGTAGAGGGCGCCTTCCCGGTTTTCGGCCCGGAGTTGGACCACCGCAAAGGGCTGGCGGCCGGTTTGGGGGTCCGTCAGGCCCACGGGCTTCATGGGGCCGAACAAGAGCGTACGAAATCCCCGGGCCGCCATGATTTCCACGGGGAGACAGCCCTCGAAATAGCGGGGCTCCTCAAACGGCTTCAGGGGCGCCTGCTCGGCGCTCGTCAAGGCCTCGTAAAAGGCGGCGTATTCGGCTTCGCTGAACGGGCAATTGAGATAATCGTCCCCGGCCCCGTAGCGGGAGGCCCGGAAGATTTTTTGCATGTCGATGGACTCCGCCGCCACGATGGGGGCGATGGCGTCGTAAAAGTGGAGGTGTTTTTGTCCGGTTAGCCTTCCCAACGCCTCGGCCAGGGAGTCTGACGTCAGCGGCCCGGTGGCGATGATGGTGGTCGCCTCCGGGTCCGGGGCCTCAACTTCTTCCCGGATGATTTCGATAAGAGGCTCGGCTTCCAGGGTCCGGGTGATATAGGAGGCGAACTCCCCCCGGTCCACCGCCAGGGCCTTGCCCGCCGGCACCCGGGTGGCCAGGGCTGCGGCTATGATCAGGGAATTAAGCCGCCGCATCTCCTCCTTGAGGAGCCCCACGGCGCTCTCCCGGCCCTCGGCCCGGAGGGAGTTGCTGCACACCAGCTCCCCTAAAAACGGCGACTGGTGCGCCGGCGAGAATTTTTGGGGCTTCATCTCAGAGAGACGGACCCGAACCCCCCGGCGGGCCGCCTGCCAGGCCGCCTCACTCCCCGCCAGGCCGCCGCCGATAATGGTGATGCACCGGTTTTCGGTTTCCGGTTTTCGGTTTTCGGTGGTCATTTTCAGCAAAGGGGCAGACAATTCCGACTGCTCCAGTAGGTCTGCCTGAGGAGGGGAAAAGCTCCCACAGCCTTGAAAAGTTCTTTAAATTGGTGGCACAGGCTTTCCAGCCTGTGTCCAGGAAGCAGGTTAGTCGTGCACAGCCTGGAAAGGCTGTGCCACCAGCCAATACCAGACTTTTCATGCTTTACGGATGAGCCAAAGGCCCATGGGGAACTGCTTTATCCAGAGAGCATCAGCAGGGATTTAACCTTGCCTGAACAGACAAACACTTATTCCTAAGAGTTTTTGCATTCGCCTTTACCGGAAACCGAAAACCGAAAACAGTCTTTACCCAGCCGCGGCGGTCTCCTCGTAGCTGCATTCGTCCCGGGGGCAGATGATCTTCTTGCCTTTTTTCATGAGCCAGGGGAACTGGCACTGGGGGCAGAGCCGGTCCTGGGGCGGCTGGTTCATGGTGAAATCGCATTTGGGGTAGTTGCTGCAGCCGTAAAATATCCCCCGGCGGGAGCGGCGTTTCGTCAGGTGCCCGTCGCAGCCTTCCCGGGGGCAGGTGTAGGCGGCGCCGGCTTCCGGGTTCTGGGGAACCACCTGTCCCTGGGCGTCCCGGGTGAAATTTTGGGTAAATTTGCACTTGGGATAGCCGGAGCAGCCTAAAAATTCTCCCAGACGCCCCCGGCGCAGCAACAGCTCTTTGCCGCACTTGGGGCAGATGATTCCGGTGGGCGCAGGCTTCCCCCGGACCGCCAGGGCCTTGCCGGGCTGGTCGGCCGAAGGCGCGGCGGAAGTTGGTTCCATCCCCATAAGGGTTATCTGGCCCCGGGAATCCTTGAAGAAATCCCCGGTGAAGCCGCACTTGGGATAGGCGGCGCAGCCTGCGAACTCGCCGTTTTTGCCCCAGCGCACCACGAGCTCGCCGCCGCACTCCGGGCAGGTCAGACCGGTGGGGACGCTTTTCACCTTGCGCATGCCGGTTTTGGCCGCATCCAGATGCTGGGCAAAGGGGCCGTAGAAATCCCGCATGAGCTGCTGCCAGGGGACCTTGCCATCGGCCACCCGGTCCAGGTCGTCTTCCATGCCCGCAGTGAACTTGGGGTCCATGATGTCCGGAAAATTCTCCACCAACAGATCGCTCACCACCAGCCCCATCTCCGTGGGCCTGAGCGCGGTTTTCTCCTTTACTGCATAGAGGCGGTCCTGGAGGTTGGTGAGGATGGTGGCGTAGGTGCTGGGGCGGCCGATCCCCTGGACCTCCAGTTCTTTGATGAGGGAGGCCTCGGTGAAGCGGGCGGGGGGCTTGGTGAAGTGCTGCTGGGGGTCAAAATCCCGCAACTGGAGGACATCCCCGGCGGCCAGCGGCGGGAACTTTTCCAGGCCGGCGGCCTCTTCGGTTTCCCGGGACTCCTGGTAAACCTTGGTGAATCCCGGGAATTTCAGAACCGAGGCGGTGGCCCGGAAGAGGTAATCGGAGGCCGCGATGTCCACGGTCGTCAGATCAAAGACCGCCGGCGTCATCTGGGAGGCCACAAACCGCCGCCAGATCAGTTCATAGAGGGCCAGTTCCTCTTTGCTGAGATGCGCCTTGACGTCCTGGGGCCGCCGCATCACCCCGGTGGGCCGGATGGCCTCGTGGGCCTCCTGGGCCCCCTTGGGGCTTTTGAACCGGTTGGGAGCGGCGGGGAGATACTTGCCGCCGTAAGTCTGATCGATGAAGGTTCTCACCGCCTCCAGCGCCTCCGCCGAAACCCGGGTGGAGTCACTGCGCATGTAGGTGATGAGGCCCACGGGGCCTTCGTCTCCCAGTTCTATGCCTTCATAGAGTTTCTGGGCCAGGCGCATGGTCTTTTTGGGGGGGAACCGGAGCTTGCGGTTGGCCTCCATCTGCAGGCTGCTGGTGATGAAGGGCGGGGCCGGGTGGCGCCGCTGGGGCTTGGTGTCGAGGTTGGCGACCCGGAACTCCGCGGCCTCCAGGGCATTCAGAATCTTCTCCACCGCCACCACGCTGCCGGGCTTGACGTTCTTGTTCCTGTGCCTGTAGAGATAAGCCGCGAACGGCGGGGGGGCGCCGGCGTCCAGGCAGGCGTCCAGGGTCCAGTACTCCTCGGGCACGAAGGCCATGATGGCCCGCTCCCGGTCGCACACCAGCCGCAGGGCCACGGACTGCACCCGGCCGGCGCTTAACCCCGTTTTGACCTTCTGCCACAACAGCGGGCTGATCTGGTAGCCCACCAGGCGGTCCAGGATGCGCCGGGCCTGCTGAGAATCGTAGCGGGCCCGGTTGAGCTTCACCGGCTTGGCCAGGGCCGCCTTGATGGCCTTGGGGGTCAGCTCCAGGAGCAGCACCCGGTGGAAGCGGTGGTTTTTCTCCCCTAAGACCTCGGCGATGTGCCAGGCGATGGCCTCCCCCTCCCGGTCCGGGTCCGGCCCCAGATAGATCTCCGGGATGTCCGCCGCGGCCTTCTTCAACTCCTGAATGATCTTGGCCTTTCCCAGGATGGTGACGTATTTGGGCGCAAACTCGTGTTCCAGGTCCACCCCCAGCTCGTTCTTGGGCAGGTCCTTGATGTGCCCTTTGCAGGAGACCACCTGGATGCCGGCGCCCAGGTATTTTTGCAAAGTCTTCGCCTTGGTAGGAGATTCCACGATGAGCAATGATTTTGGCATAGGCTAGGTTATATACATTATTTTAAATCGGGGTCAATGCGGGACAGGGTTTCTGCGAGCCGATTTAGCAGGCTGATTAACTATTTTTATCTGAGGCGGTGGTTCCAACTATGTCAAAATATTGACAGGTTTCGCCAAAATTCAGGACAGGTCAAGTAGAGATTTTTCCACTATCTATGAATCATGTTCATCATATTCTTTAGAATTAGCTTGGAGGGAGGGTCTCGGAAACAATACTCTTAACAGTTTTTAAATTTTCTATATCCTCTGGATTCCCAGGTATGCCTATCCATTCTCTTAGCAAGTTTATAAAAATCCCAGTAACTTCATCAGTAAATGCTATATCGATTGGCTCAAATACACGCTTGTTTCCTGGAAAACTAGATTTAATAATTACCTGAATACGGTCTAAACGAGCTATACCTTCTATTCGGTGAGATCCAATTGGTATTTTTGGACAATAGAAAAATTGATTGTACATAAGTGCTTTTATTCGTGATACCATTTCAGGAGGAAAACCGGTCGGGCTTAATGTTGTCTCCATCGAAAATAAAGGAATAACCAATAAACACTCTTGTTGGAGATGCTTTTTCTTTTCTTTTAAAATATTTGCGATATCTTCAAAAACAATGTTCTCGGCCGAAATTATTATTCCCGGCCTTCTTTTGCTTTTATGGATAATTAACTCTTCATTGTGTCGAAGCTTCAAATAATATAATGGAAGGTCTTCTTTCCTACAATAATCGTCGTTACACAGTTTTCTAACCTTGAATTCTATATTTTTATGACCCGTAGGGTCTGCTCTTTTAACTTCCATCACCCATGGTATTGTATCTAGTTGCGGAGAAGCCATATAACAAAATTGACCAGTAATAAATTTTTTCTGATAATCTTCATCGGAGAGCTTTCTATAGAAAGGTTCAATTAGCTTTGTAATACCCATTATGAAATTTCCTATCCCTTTTCAAAAGCTATTTCTGCATAACCAGAAACCTCAGCTAACTCAGATTCGTCCATAATTTCTAAGGCACTGTGGTAAATATTATCATAAATAGGCAAAACTACATTTGATTTTTCTGAAGATGTTAAAAAACTATTCTTTAGTTTCTGGATTGCTTCTTTAGCTTTATTAATTTTCTCTTTGGGTAATGGTTTCATTTCAATTGATGTAATAATTTCGGTTTTTTTAGCCTTATTGAAATCAAGTAAATCTCTAAACCGAACCTCTTCCATTGGTTCAGTTTCAAAATACACATAATCTAATAATTGGTAAGTATCTCCTCCCCATCGCTTTATGGCATTCTCCAAAGGGGCGGTAACACTAATTGGTAAAATCTCATGAAGAGGGTGATCTTTTTCCAAATGACATTTATATAGAAAATGTTCTTCTTCATCAAATTTACTTTCATAGGTTATTGATTCAATCAATCCAGTCTTTGTAGCATTTTCAATAGCTTGGAGAGCTTCGCCGCAAAAAGGGCCATAGTGAACAAATTTCCATGGCCATTTTGTAAGAGTTTCTCCATGAAATGTGCGCGCATAAAACAAGTCTGCTAAATAAAGAAATTTTACTAACCGAATAGGAGTTAATATTTCCCCCTGTTCGGTTGCATACCATGTGATATATTGAATAAGTTTTTCAGGGGTTATCTGCACGCCGATGTGACCGCCTTATATAAATAATATAGCCTAAAAATTGAGATTTTTATACCTTAATTCCCCCCCAGCACATAGCACTTGCCCGGCAGTTCTTTCACCAGGCCCTGGAGTTCCAGGAGGGTGAGGCGGGCCAGGACGTCCTG
>PEWM01000071.1:5202-5451 GCA_002779455.1 Deltaproteobacteria bacterium CG07_land_8_20_14_0_80_60_11 | reverse complement strand
CATCCTGACCGAAAGAACCGCCCAGGTGGAATTGCTGGGCGGGAAGCTGGGCGAGAAAATACCCGATGTGACTACCCTCACCGGCGGGAGGGGAGCGAAAGAGACCAGAAATGTCTTGGCAAGAATCGCCGCAACGCCGGCCGGCGGGCAATTGACCTTGGTGGCCACCGGCAGATATATCGGCGAGGGTTTTGACGAACCCCGGCTGGATACTCTGTTTTTGGCTATGCCCATATCTTGGAGAGGGAC
>PEWM01000071.1:0-5160 GCA_002779455.1 Deltaproteobacteria bacterium CG07_land_8_20_14_0_80_60_11 | reverse complement strand
CAAAAAAGAGGTCCAGATCTATGACTACGTCGATATCCACGTCAGAACCCTGGAGAAGATGTACCAGAAAAGGCTGGCTGGATATGCCGCTATCGGCTATCGGGCCAAGGCGGAAAGCATCGCGGGGGAACCCGCCGATATCATATTCGACAACACCAACTTCCTCCCCGTTTACCATAACGACATGATGAACGCGGCCCGGGAGGCGGTGATTGTCAGCCCCTTCGTTACGAGGCGGCGAGCCTGGCAAATGTTGCCGAACCTGGAAGCGGCATTGGCAAAGAGGGTTGCCGTGGTCGTGGTCACCAGACCGACAAATGCCTATAAAGATAAGGACCGGCCAGCCTTAGAGGAAACTCTCGCCTCGCTGCAAGGCACTGGCGTGCGCCTGCTGTTCAAAGCCAACATCCATCAGAAATTTGCCGTCATCGACCAGAAAATCGTTTGGTACGGCAGCATCAATCTTCTCAGCTACGGGAGTGCACAAGAAAGCATTATGCGGCTAGAAAGCCCAAATATCGCCCAGGAATTGCTGAAAGACCTTGGGAAATCGATCCGCGCCTGATTGCCTGGATGACGAAGCCGAGCTTTTTCTTTTTTCTTTGGTACCCATAGCTAAAGTTTGGTAACCTGTGTAGTAGAAGAAAGCAGGTGCGGAATTCCCAGGCTCTCACCCTGGGGGGGTTGACCATGGTCGAGGAAAAATTGGCGAAGAGCGACCGCATCCTGGAGGAAATGGTAAGCCGGCTGATAGCGGCTTTCAATCCTGACCACATTTATCTCTACGGCTCCAGGGCCAGGGGGGAGGCCGGGCCAGACAGCGATTACGATCTGATGCTGGTGGTGTCCGCCTCCCAGGTCCCTCGCTACCGGCGAGATCAGCAAGCCTTTCGGGCCCTCTGCGGCCTGGGGGTCCCCAAGGGGGTTATCGTTCTCACTAGGGCAGAGTTTGAGGCGGGCCGCAAGGTGATCTGTTCACTCCCGGCTACGGTGCTCCGGGAGGGGAGGCTCCTCTATGCAGCCTGAGAAGCTGGCCGAGGTGCGGTCCTGGCTGAAAAAGGCGGCCAGCGACTTGCGTGGGGCCGACATCGACCTGGCTTAACCCCCGCCGTTTATTGAAGATATGCTGTTTCATTGCCAGCAGGCCGCTGAGAAAACCATGAAGGGGTTCCTAACCGCCCATGACCGGATTTTCCGCAAAACCCACGACCTTGATGAACTGGCCTCCGCCTGCGAAGCCGTTGACCCCTCTCTGAAAGAAGTTCTGAATCCAGCCAGAGACTTGACCGTCTTTGCCTGGGAGTTTCGCTACCCTGGAGAGGCTGAGGTCCCTTCCCTGGAGGAGGCCAGGCAATTCCGGGCTGTAGCCGGTGAGGTCTATCGATCCATCCTGACTCGTCTGCCCCAAGAAGCCCATCCGCAATCCCTTTCGGATAGTATGCCCATTAATTAAAAACCTGCCTCAGCCAGGGTAGCGGGAAAATTTGAAATGTCCGGCGCGGTGAGGCAGAAAGTTCGAAAATCGTCTATGAAGGTACGCCAAATGAATTCAATAACTTTCGCCGAAAGGCGAAAGATTGTTTTGGGCGTAACCGCCTGTTTATACTGAAGTCATCTATGATGATAACTTCGCAAAAAGTAGTTTTGTTTAACTATCTCAAATAATTTGGGATTATGGTATATTTTTCAAAAAATCAACTCCAACAAGACTTTTGCAAGAGGCTCATCTGTATGGGCTATTGACACACACCGGCATTAAGGTTTGACAACCCCGCCGCCTTCTTTTATTTTTATGCCAGGGGGGAGGAAAGCCATGGGCGCCCAAAAGCGTTGTCTCATCTCCCGGGACGAGATTGCCCGGCGGGTGGCGGAGTTGGCCGAGCGGATCGGCCGGGATTATGCCGGCCGGGACCTGGTGATGGTGGGGGTGCTCAAGGGGGCGTTTATCTTCCTGGCGGACCTGGTGCGGGCCCTGCCCTTCCCGGTGATCGTGGATTTTGTCCGGGTGAAGAGCTACGGCGCCGGCACCGAGTCCGCGGGGGAAATCCACATCACCAAGGATGTGGAAGAGCCCCTGAAAGACCGGGACGTGCTGATTGTAGAAGATATCATCGACCTGGGCCTGACCCTGGACTTTCTGCGCACTCACCTCCTCAGCCACCGGCCCCGCTCTCTCAAGATTTGCTGCCTCATTGACAAGCAAAAGCGCCGGGAAGTGGACGTCCCCCTGGATTACGTGGGCTTTGTCGTGGAGAAGGGCTTCCTGGTGGGCTACGGCCTGGATTGCGGCGAACAGAGCCGCACCCTGCCGGAAATTTTTGTGTTGGAAAAGGATTGAGGATTTATGGCGGGCGGCGCCCATCCTACATTCTGAATCTCCTATCGCGCGGTGGGGGCGGGTTTTAAACCCGCCCCGACATTTATCTGGAAAGAGTTTCGGGAGACGATGACCGACCCTTCTCACCGCCGCCGCTTCGCCGCCCTGGACCTGGGCAGCCTGACGGTGCGCCTGGCGGTGGCGGAGCGCACCCCGGCGGGAAAAACCCGGGTGCTGGTCCACCGCCGGGAGATTACCGCCTTGGGCCAGGGGCTGGCCGCCACCGGCGAATTGGCCCCGGAAGGCATGGCCCGGACCCTGGCCGCCCTTAAAACGTTCCAGCAGGTCATGACGGCCCATGATGTTACGGTTTGGCGGGCCGTGGGCACCCAGGCCCTGCGCCAGGCCCGCAACCGGCAATTCTTTCTGGATCGAGTCCGGGATACCCTGGGACTGGCCGTCGAGGTGCTGGCCCCCGAGGCCGAGGCTAGGCTGTCCCTCACCGGGGTGCTCACCACCCTGACGCCGGAAGCGCTAACGGGTGCGGACGTCCTGGTCTTTGATGTGGGCGGGGGTAGCTCGGAGTTCGCCCTAATGCGGCCGGGCCAGGAACCGGTCTTCGCCAGCCTGCCCCTGGGGGTCCTGACCCTGAGCCAGGCCCGCCCCCTGGGCGATCCGCCGATGCCTTCGATGGTGGCGGCCTTGAAAGAGGAACTAGCCGCCCGGTTGGGTTCTTTCTATCAGGGGGCGATCAGGCCACATCTGGAGGGAGACCCTTGCCTGGTGGGTACCGCCGGGGCGGTCACGACCCTCGCGGCCATGCAGTTAAAGTTGCGGACGTATGATCCGAATAAGATCAACAACCTGATCTTGACCCGGGTCCAGGTGGCGGTCCTGGCCGAATTAGTGGCCGGTTTGTCCGAAGCCGCGCGGGCCCGTTTGGCCGGGATAGAGCCCGCCAAGGCCGGGGTCATGGTGGCCGGGGCCCTGATCGTTTTGACCATCCTCGAGGTGTGCCGGCAGGATTCCCTGGTGGTGATCGACGCCGGGCTCCTGGAAGGGGTCTTGCACGAGATTGCCCTCAAGTTTTGAGTTTCGGGATTCGCCGGAAAAGGATAAAATTAATTTTTTTAGCCAGCAACTCGCTTGCAACCAAGATGGGATCATGATCATCCAGGAAACCAAACACTTAACCCTGTTCCGCCTCGCATGGCGCCAGAATTCTGCCACCGGGAACTCAAACGCTGGGGGATAACCCGTATGTCTCAGGATAGCATTCACTATGCCTACACCTTTGATGATCTGCTGCTGCTGCCGGGGGCCTCGGCGGTGCTGCCCAGTGAAGCGGACCTCAGCACCCGCCTGACCCGGCGCATCTCCCTCAATATTCCCCTCATCAGTTCCGCCATGGACACCGTCACCGAGGCGGACACCGCCATCTCCCTGGCCCGCCAGGGCGGCATCGGCATCCTGCACCGCAACATGACTATCGAAGCCCAGGCCCTGGAGGCGGAAAAGGTCAAAAAGTCGGAGTCCGGGATGATCATCGACCCGGTGACCATCGGCCCCGAGGCCCGGATCGCCGACGTGCTGCAACTGATGGAGCGCTACCGCATCTCCGGCATCCCGGTGGTGGAGGGGAAGAAATTAGTGGGCATCGTCACCAACCGGGACCTGCGCTTTGAAACCAACCTGGCGCAGAAGGTCAAAGAAGTGATGACCAAGGACCACCTGGTCACCGCCCATGTGGGGATCACCCTGGAGGAGTCCAAGGCCCTGCTCCACAAGTATCGCATTGAAAAACTGCTGGTGGTGGACGACGACGGCAATCTCAACGGGCTCATCACCATCAAGGACATCGAAAAAATCCGCAAGTATCCCCTGTCCTGCAAGGATGAGTTCGGCCGCCTGCGGGTGGGGGCCGCCATCGGGGTAGGCCCCGACCGGGAGCCCCGCCTGGACGCCTTGATCCGGGCCGGGGTGGATGTCATCTGCATCGATACGGCTCACGGCCACTCCCGGCGGGTCATCGAGACGGTGGCGGACACCAAGCGGAATTTCCCCGAGGTGGAGTTGATCGCCGGCAACATCGCCACCGCCGCAGGCGCCCGGGACCTTATCAAGGCCGGGGCCGACGCGGTCAAGATCGGGGTGGGCCCCGGCTCCATCTGCACCACCCGGGTAATCGCCGGGGTGGGGGTACCCCAAATAAGCGCCATCATGGACTGCGCCCGGGCGGCCAAAGAGGCCGACATCCCCCTGGTGGCCGATGGCGGCATCAAGTACTCCGGCGACGTCACCAAGGCCCTGGCCGCGGGGGCGGACGTGGTGATGATCGGCAGCCTCTTTGCCGGCACCGACGAGAGTCCCGGTGAAACCGTGATCTTCCATGGGCGGAGCTACAAGATCTACCGGGGCATGGGATCTTTAGAGGCCATGAAGGCCGGCAGCCGGGACCGCTACTGCCAGGAAGACGCCGACCTGGAATGCAAGCTCGTGCCCGAGGGCATCGTGGGCCGGGTGCCGTCCCGGGGCAAACTCTCCGAAGTCATCTACCAGTTAATGGGGGGCCTCAGGTCCGGCATGGGCTACGTGGGGGCCAGGAACATTATGGAACTTCAGACCATGGCGAAATTTATCCGCATCAGCGCCGCGGGCCTGAAGGAATCCCACGTCCACGACGTCATCATCATGAAGGAAGCGCCCAATTATTGGGTGGATTGAGGGAAAGCGGTCAGCGGTCAGCTCTCAGCAAAAAACCTGTAACAAAAGGCCTGTGGCGGTTCGCGAACCGCCCCTTGTGATATCAATAGCTTATCTGGATAATTTGTTTCACTTCAAAG
>PEWM01000198.1:1674-5406 GCA_002779455.1 Deltaproteobacteria bacterium CG07_land_8_20_14_0_80_60_11 | reverse complement strand
CAAGAGCCCGACCCGATAAAATAAAGGAAGTAAGGGCGAACCTCACTTCCTCGGATAATTTTCCAGGCAGGTGCAGGGGAAAAAGTTTGCCTCCCCTAAACCTTCACCCCCGTCTTAGGCCTGGGTTTGCTTTTTGATCCTCTTCCGCTTTTTCATGGGCTTAGACTTACCCACCGCCGGTTCCGGTTTGACGATCTCCGCCATGAAATCGTATTTGCTGCACATGAAGGGATATTCCTGGAGATGGACGGAGAGTTTTAAGCAATAAAACGGCTTGCCATCGTGATAGGCCGTCACGTTGGCACGCCGGGTCCACATAGTATACTCAATCCAGCCGTGGGGTGGAATCACCAGGGTCGCGCCGCTGTTTTCGGAAGGCACGGAAACTTCATATCGCGTCTTATTTTTGATAATTCCGGTATAGAGCCGGGGGGTTTCGTTATTCCTTAAGTTTGCGGGGAAAGGGAGATCGCGGCGGTCAGGTAACGCCGAAGCATCAGGCGTCAACGGGTCAAAAACCAAATCACTTGTTCCCACCGCGTTGGGCGCATCAGTGGAAACCGCCGGGGCTGGCGTCCGGCTGTAGTCCCCTGCTGCCTGAGCCTTACCGGCGGCATAACCCAAACACAAGAAGGCTATTGCCGTTACCGCAATGATTTTCTTGTCCATAAAGACCACCTTTCTTATTCAACGGGCTGATGGCCGAATGACAGCGGTAGTTTCGGCTTGGCCCCCGGCCCCTGGGGGGTGGTTTTCATATAAGATACAGGCTGAGCCTCGAATTCGTAGTCAATGACCCCACCGAATTCATCATATTTGATACTCTTCAGTTTTTTACTGTAATTGATCATGGCAATGGCCCTGGCAAAATCATAGGCCCCACTTTTGGGTGGTCCGGTTTCACCGCAAATCCACCCGGCGCCAAAACCAGCACTAGCCGCACCGGCGCCGTATCCTGACCCCCCTAAAGCTATTTTTCCAGAGGGTCCGGAACTATTATCGCTATAGGTGCCCGAGGCATGGCCGCCAAGTTTATCGGTGTCAATTACCTCAGAACGTTGAAATGTGGCGCATCCCGAACAAACCAGAGCAATGACGATTACTACTCCCAATAATTTCACGGCAACCCCCTTTCCCGGAAAATTATAACACTCCATCTCCACTTCAATCCGTTCCGCAAGATGCTCCCCGCATGTTTCCAGAAATAGTAACAACTTGTCAAGGAAAAAGTTAAAAAACAATCTGGAAGCACAACCCATTGACCCTTCAAAAGGAACATTTTTTTAATTTCACCAACAATTATACCGGAAGCGACTTGATGTAAATCAGGATAACCCTGATTTTTACACTCCAAATACCACAGTTCTGGATCAGGGGAAAAATGGCCAAACCCGGTGGCTAGAGGAATTAATTTAGGAGAGGGTCAAACCGCTTTTCCCCCATAGGAGAACAGCCGTGAGTCTTACCTGATGAATTGTTCAAGATGAATTATTCAAGATTCTCCCTTACTCCGGCAGTGCCACCGCCTCGCCGGTGAGGGCCGCCACTTCCGTGAGCAAGGCCCGGAGGAGGTCTTGTTCCGGCACCTGGCGCACCACCTCGCCTTTCTTGAACAACAGCCCCACCCCGGCGCCTCCGGCGATCCCCACATCGGCCTCCCGGGCCTCCCCGGGGCCGTTGACCACGCAGCCCATAATCGCGACCTTGATGGGCGCGGTCACGGCCAACAGGCGCCGTTCGGCCTCTTCAGCCAGGGAGAAGAGATCGATGCGGCAGCGGCCGCAGGTGGGGCAGGAAATGAGCTCCACCCCCCGTTCCCTGAGGTGCAGGGCCCGCAGGATCTCGTAGGCCACCCGCACTTCTTCCACCGGGTCCCGGGTGAGCGATACCCGCATGGTGTCGCCGATGCCTTTAGCCAGCAGCATACCGATGCCGAGAGCCGATTTCACCGTGCCGGCGATGAGGCCCCCGGCCTCGGTGACCCCCAGGTGCAGAGGGTAGTCGGTCTGGCGGGACAGTTCCTCGTAGGCCGCCACGGTAGTTAAGACATCGGACGATTTCAGGGAAATCTTGAAATTAAAAAACCCCCAGTCCTCGAACTGCTGTACCCAGCGCCTGGCGCTGGCCGCCAGGGCGGCGGCGGTGGGCGCGCCATAAAGGGCCAGGAGATCCGCCTCCAGGGAGCCGGCGTTCACCCCCAGGCGCAGGGGCACACCCTGCGCCCGGCAGGCCTCCACCACGATCCGGGTTTTGGCCGCGCCCCCCAGGTTGCCGGGGTTGATGCGGACGGCGTCGGCCCCCGCCTCCAGGGACGCCAGGGCCAGGCGGTGATTAAAGTGAATGTCAGCAATCAGGGGCAGCGGACTCTCGCGCCTGATCTTCCCGAAGGCCCTGACCGCTTTCTGGTCGGGCACGGCCAGGCGGGCCACTTCACAGCCCGCCGCGGCCAGGCGTTGGATCTGGGCCAGGGTGGCCCCAACGTCCCGGGTGTCGGTGTTGGTCATGCTTTGGACCACCACCGGGGCGCCGCCGCCGATCTGGACCGGCCCGACGAAGATGGCGCGGGTGGGTTGGCGCGGTATCTGGAGGGCTTCTTTTGGCTGGGACATAACTTATGCAGATTTTAACGGAATTGGCCGCCTCACGCAAGTTGCCGCAAAAAATACCCGCCACCGCCTGAGAGCCTTGAAAAGTTCTTTAAATCGGTGGCGCCGGCTTTCCAGCCTGTGCCAAAATAACAGGTTAGTCTGGCACAGCCTGGAAAGGCTGTGCCACCAGCTAATATCACCTTTTCAGGTTTTACGGCTGTGCCAAAGGCCCATGAAGAACTGCTTCCTCCTTAAGCCTTCAGCCTCCGTAACTATCTTTTTCAAGGTCAAACATTACCTTTCCTCGTAGGGGCACGGCGTGCCGTGCCCTCAAACATATCTTGCCGAAACGAGGCATTATTCATTATTATATGTTCATCAAGATCGCGGCTTTGCCGGGGAGAATGGCGAGGCTTCCCCAGCCTGATAGGAACCGCCGCAAATGGTGATTTAAACTGATTTGGAGGCAACCCATGGCAGTCTTTACCTGCGAAAAATGTGGCAATAAGGTGGACACCCGCTGCAAACCCAAGAAATGCCCGGCCTGCAGCGAAACCGGCAGCATGTGTAAAGTGGAGGCCCCGGCGACCCCGCCCAAAAAGGGGAAGAAGTAATTTAGCAGGGGCCAGGGGCCAGGGGCCAGGGATCAGGGGTTAGGGATCAGGGGTCAGGGATCAGGGGTCAGGGGTTAGGAATAACATCTACGACCTCCATCCGGCCACAGCATCCCCTCTTCCCTGACGCCCGCAGGGAAAAACCAAAAACCAAAAACTAAAAACTAAAAACCAAAAACGGTCTTTAAATGATTTACGGTATCGGCGTGGACCTGGTGAAGGTGGCCCGGATTGAGCGGGTCCTGGGGCGCTTCGGCGACCGCTTTCTCGCCCGCGTCTTCACCGAAGGCGAGATCGCCTACTGCCGTGGCAAGTCCTGGGCCGCGGCGGGCTTCGCTATGCGCTTCGCCGCCAAGGAGGCCTTCTCCAAGGCCCTGGGGGTGGGCCTCAGGAAAGGCGGCATCCGCTGGCGGGAAGTGGAGGTGATCCCCAACCCCATGGGCAAGCCCGAAATTTTCATAAGCGGCCGGGCCGCCCGGCTCTGCGAAGAAGTGGGCATCACCGGCACGCACCTGTCCCTCACCGACGAA
>PEWM01000198.1:668-1600 GCA_002779455.1 Deltaproteobacteria bacterium CG07_land_8_20_14_0_80_60_11 | reverse complement strand
AAATATTGGGAGATTAAATGCCAGAATCCTGCCTGGCCTGGGGACCCCGACGGGTTTTGTATCCTCCATTCCCAGGACAAGGAAAAAAATCCGGACGACTTTCAGGCCGCCCTCCAGGCCAGATGGAAACAGACAGACCAGGAATCCTATGATTTTCGTGGGGTCTTTTTCCCCGGATTCTTTGAACCCGTTGAGGTTTTCGGGTCCCAGGAATTTAACCAACCCGTAGATTTTTCCTGGGCCACTTTTACGAAGGGGGCGAATTTTTACGGGGCCGCCTTTACGAAGCGGGCGCATTTTTTCAAGGCCACCTTTACGGAGGGGGCGGATTTTTACGGGGCCGCCATCGGGGGTCCGGTGGTTTTTTGGGGAATTAACCCTCGGGATGAGGCAGGGCGGGCGCCATCCTTCATAGGAATTTTTTCTCGTCTGGAATTCCAGGATCGAGGAGTGCTGCGTTTTCAGGATACCTCCCTGGCCCGGGTCCGTTTCGAGGGCGCCGACCTGCGCCGCCCGGAGTTCCACCACGTTACCTGGGGGTCCATAGGCGGACGCCAGATCATCTATGACGAGGCCTCACTTAGGCAAGAAGAGAAAGAGAAGCCCTGGTTTTGGGACTGGTTCTGGGCCCGGCTCTCCGGCCACCTGGCCTTAATCGCCTTTGCCCTGGAGATCGGTCATACCGCCGATACCACCGGTCGCGATAGTATCGGCGCTTATCTGGCCGAGGAACCCGCACCGCCGGAGCCGCCCTGGGGGGATAAATATGGCGAAGTGGAGCGCCTCTATCGTAATCTTAAGCTTAATTATGAGGCAGCGGGAGATTACAAGAACGCCGGGGACTTCCACTACGGCTAAATGGAGATGCACCGCCGGGCCAGTAAATGGGGCTGGTTTCCTCTCTCCTGGTATTATCTTTATCGGTTTCTGAG
>PEWM01000198.1:0-368 GCA_002779455.1 Deltaproteobacteria bacterium CG07_land_8_20_14_0_80_60_11 | reverse complement strand
GAGGGGAGGATAGATTCTTCGCTGGGCTCAGAATGACAAGAAAAGCGTTAGTGGAACAGGCTTCCAGCCTGTTCATTTGCACCGGCGAGACGCCGGTGCCACCAGGAATTTAGCCATAAAAGGTGCGCAGTGCGCACCAGCACCAGCAAGATGCCGGTGCCACCTGGTTGATTGGGACTTGATAGTTGATGAGATGGAAGACAACCCTGAGACCAGATTAATCGTGTACGGCAGCCTGGCCCCGGGGGGGGCCAACGCCTTCATGCTGGCGGGCCTCGTCGGGGAGTGGTACAAGTGCCATATCCGGGGCCAGTTGGGCGCCTACCGGGGCTTCAAATCCTTCCGCTATGACCCCCAGGGGCCGGAAC